>JALZGI010000271.1 GCA_030861105.1 Thermoproteota archaeon | reverse complement strand
GGGTTGCGCCATTGTTATCTCACGATGTCATTAGTCTATCCACAAAGATTCCTGCTACAATGAAATATGACCATGAGACTAACACGGGGAAGATCCAGTTGCGAGAAATAATCAGACGGGCGGGTTCATCTAAATTGTCCTCTTTAGTGGAAGATAAGAAAATGGGATTTAGTATAGATCTGACGAGACTATGGACAAATTATGGAAGGGATATAGTAACAGCAAACCTTGACAGGGCAAGGATATTCGAGGACAAACTAATTAACAGAGATTGGTATATCAAGACATTACACAGGATCGACGAAGATAAATATGCAGTTAGAGATATAAGCAAAATGCTGCAGCTTCTAAGTCTTGAGATATGGTATAAGCTGTTCGTTACGTCAGAGATTTCTGCAAAGTCTTGTCTCTAGACCATGAAATCGATGTTCTTCTTCTTACCTATGAGCTTTAGCAAAAGCAATGGTTGAGCCTTGAATAATTTCGACGATATGTTGTGTTAATAAAAAACAGACCAAAAAGGCAAACTCAGCATTCGAAAGTAAATCGATTTCACTATGGAGATAATTAGCACGCTGTGGGTTTTTCCTGCTTCACCAACCATCATCTGTTACAATGGTCAAATTTCAAATGCACGGATATTTCTCAGGTGATGTTATTGAGCATTCACATAGGAACTCGTATTGATGCTCATGCTCACATAGTTACAAAGCTGTCGAGATGCTAGATGTAGGCAGTTTTGTTAGTCATACGGAAGTACCAAGACTCCTAGCGGCGCAGATCAGGAAATTACTCCAAATGATTTGCCAATTATGAGAAAACAGCAAATTATATCATAGTCGTAGAAACTGAATGGGAGAATCGGCTCAATAGCGATATCTATATGTCCATTAATCCCGGGTCATCGGCAGAAGCCACGAAATACCTGGTAAATACTGGCGAAAATTCTGCGGATACAAATGGGCCGAGTATAGATAGAGGAACTGGAATTCGATTCTATTCACATATTATCTTATTATCAAATGACATCTTTATTGAAAATCTTAGTGATCTTAAGAAAATGGGGACTGCAAAAATCGTTTACACTTGTACGTGAATTTACTAAGGTTAGTTGGAGCGTCAGGTTTTGCTGTACGCGCGACTGGTTGCTGTAATTGATTTTCAATCCCAACGCGTATTGTATATCTAACCATAAGTCTTTTAAAGAATGTTATGCCAGAATTGGATGAAACAAGAATAAGAATATGACATGGTTTAAGGACAATAACGCGCACATTTTAGAGTCAAAAAATAAGTTGCATCGATTATTATATTGTCCATTATGCCAGAAATTGTTGGCAAAAGGTGAATGCCGCCGTTTGAGGCAAGACAGATATGGAAGGCTATACGAGGTGCGACGTTATAATTACGACCAAGCCCATAGAAAGCAGCGTTTCGCACGCAGGAATCACCGAAAAAATGAGAGAAAAAAAGAGGCATCCAGTCTTGAGCTGAGCAGGATTGTTAGGCACATTGTGACAGCTCCTGTGGCAATGAATAAACATGACTAAATTCCGTCTGAGAACAATAATTATCCAAAGATAGGATCATACACATTTGCTTCGCAAATGGATATCCGTGCTTAACGCTCTAGCATAGCAACTATACATTCAATGAGCGGCTTAGTTTCGGAGTAGGATCGGTTTGTTAGTAAGGCAAGCCTATCTTTTATATTGTACAATAGATAACAGGGCCTCCTTAATAATTTTTGACGTTTTGCCGGGTCCGAAGATGGGTTTAGTTGTTTTACTGGTACGATTTTGATCGAAAATCCGTTTAACAATTGCTTCAACGATACTATCTGTATTGGTACCAGTCAGAGTATTCCAATCGTCACTCAGAGTCTCTACCCACTCTGTATTATTGCGAATAGTGATGCATGGAACTTTTAACAGGTATGATTCCTTTTGTACCCCTCCTGAGTCAGTGACGATTATTTGTGCATTTGACATTAGGTTGACGAAGTCAACGTATCCTTGAGGTTCAATTATTACTACATTTCTACAGTTCCTTAGTCTTTTGTACAAACCCATGATTTTGAGCTTGGCTACAGTACGTGGATGTATGGGAAAAATGATTTTGGTTTCTATTCGTCTCTGCAATAGTATTTCAAATGCCCGGATGACTGAACTCATGCTTTCTCTACAACTCGTATTCTCTGCTCTGTGCATTGTGAAAAGTATATACAACTTTGGTTCTAATCCAAGATTATCAAGTATTGAGGACTTCGAAGCTAGTCTAATCGCGTTTTCAATTATTTCGACGGATAAGTCGCCAGTGTGTAGCACTTTACCAAACACGTTTTCTCTTTGAAGATTCTGCACAGCTGTGTTGGTGGGAGCAAACAGGTAGTCGCTGACATGGTCAGTCAGTATCCTATTAGTTTCTTCGGGCATGCTTCGGTCAAAACTTCTTAAACCCGCCTCTATATGACCTACTTTGAAACCGGATTTTGTTGCTGCGAACGCTCCTGCAAAGGTAGAGTTTGTGTCCCCATAAACTAGTATAATTTCAAAACTAGACTTTAGAAAAAATCTCTCGAGTCTTTTTATCATTTCTCCCGTCTGAAATCCTGGATGGCCAGAGCCTACTTCTAATTCGACTTCTGGAGGGGGTAAATTGAACTCTTTGAAAAATATTTTAGATAATGTATAATCATAATGCTGTCCCGTATGAATAATGATATGGTCCGAGAAAGATTTTACTGCCCTGTGAATAGGAGCCATTTTAACAAAATTGGGTCTGGCTCCAACTACCGAAGCGATTTTCAAAAGGATTTGTCGACTTCTTATGGGAGACGGAATACTTAACGATTTTTTCCTTCTTTAGCCTTGAATTGTTCATCATCTTATGATGAAATTGAAAAGTAACCAGTAGAAGCATCTAATCCCATGGTGGCTGCGAGACGAGCAGTCTTTTAGGCAAATCGAGGAATATCGTCAATAGTAAACAACATTACTTTATAGAGATGCATTATAGAAACATCTCAAAATTTTGGTGTACTACCTTATTATTACAACCTTGCGATATTTCCTTAGCTCGGTCTTTCTATTGTAAAGGATCTCCCTTAATATACCGATAATGATCCGTCGTCGTTTTTTACTAACAACTTAACTCAGAATGCTGTAAGTTGCAGTGGTAATCGCTGTAAGATGTATTTAGTCCCATCACCATTATTTTTTCATTCTGGTGGCTCTGGAGTAGCCCCATTTCTTGCTACCGATAAAAGGATGTTAATGACCCATTTCCGCAAGGAAAAGTCGCTTTACGTTTAATTTTTCGGCAAGTTTACATCTAGGAGGAGGTCATTTGGGCTTTATTTGACCACATATGGTTGTCCAAAGGTCAGTGAATGACGGTATATGACGGGATATGACTGAATGTGAAAGGTAATAGCGGGCCTTCCGTCGAATAATTTCGCTTGCATCTCGTGCGAATGTGACCTAGCATTTCTTTAGTTCTAGCCGTTTACCAAAACTATCGGTTATTGATCTGATCGAGATTTTTTGGATGGAATGTGGTTTTTATCTTAGCTGATCTGGGATTGAAGACTCATGTAATGCTGATACTAGTTCCCTATATTTTCTATCAATGAACTCCAGTGATTCAGAAAGCTTCTTTGACTTTCCGTACTTGAATCGAACCAGTTCTCTATGGCGCCAATAGTGTTCACCATTAGAAACTGAGATAGTCGTAAAATAATCGGGGCCCTTTAGGACATCAGGCAACTTGATATGATATGGGAACAGGTATTCAGCGGTAAACCATTCGTCTCCGTCAGGGTAATCATTTCCTGTTAGAATGTCAAAATAGAGATGTAAAATATCCTCGAGAGTTAGACTGTCAGACTTAATTGAAGGATGTGTAGGATACGATTTATGGTAATCCATTTTTAGCAATTCAGGTTCAAAATATACTTTTATTATTGCTTTTCTGAAGATCTCATTGGATTCCTTAATGTTCAAGGATAGATAGACGAGGTTTTTCCACGTTATATTCTTTTTACTCGTACGGAAAGATGGTGACAAGATGTCATCGGTCAAGCTCCTTCAGTTCTGCACTCCATCTTAGATGCAATATGAGGAAGAGCATTGTCTTACAGAGATATTTCATTCAGATACGATTATTAATATATGAATTGAATCTCGTTCTGATGTGAGGGCGGGGGTCGCCTAGCCTGGTAGGGCGTGGGATTGCTAATCCCATGTTCGGAAGAACTCGTGGGTTCGAATCCCACTCCCCGCGCCTAGAATGAGACTCCCAAAGCAGGCCTTTCTTTAGGAGGCCCAGATGATATAGACTAGATATTAAATAAGAGTAATCTATACAGCTAATATGGTAAATTATTCAACCGGCAATATCGGACGTACACCCTTGCATAACCCCAAAAACGGTCAGCAGAGAGTTGTAACGGATAGAGACAACAATCCGCACTTGGAAATCTTCTTTAATGGAAGCTGGAGGCATGATAGTTCATGTAAGGAATTCACCAATAAGGAATGCAGAAAGTAAGAGATCTCTTTAGATTCTGTTAAGCACAACAGCTGAGTAATTTACCAAATGTCTGGTTTCCCGCTCGGGTTGACGTTTTGAGCAAAGAACAATAGCGTTGTTTCAATAATCAGACTCCTATCCGTCCTTAAACTGCTACCTTTAGCCTTATAACCTCTTGTTAACTATTAATGTAACTGGAATTGCCACAACTGTATCAATGGGAACAATCAGATATTCCCTGGATTGTTAGATAGGTAATACTATTATCTGTACTAAACATAATTCAGCTCAATCCAGCCCGCTATCGGCTCATCTAGATATTTTCAGCAGTTCAGTCAGCTCCTCCACAGAGACAGTGATTTGCGAATGCGAAATGTCACTTTTTTTTCGAAATGCTATATGGTTCTGAAACGCTCAGGATGGAACGGCTAGGTTACCTATTATAAAATGCGTTCGATCTTTGCATTCAATAGTTGCCATAAGTAACACCTATGATACAGTTTTTTGTCTATAAAATCAATCGAGTTAGTGACATCGGCGGCGAATTGTCATTCATGGTTCTTCTTAGACTACTCGAAGTATCTTACGCGCTCCTTTTTGAATTCTCTTGAACTGAAGAGGATTCTATAATCTCTTATCTTGACAGTTTTTGATATTTGCGAAGCCATACCTTCAGCCGCTTGAACCGATCGTGCATGAATCATGCTGAATAAATTATATGGCCAATCATCATAAACAGGTCTCTTGTAACAGTGGCTTACTTGGGGAAAGGACGCAATC
>JALZGI010000104.1 GCA_030861105.1 Thermoproteota archaeon | reverse complement strand
TGGCAAGTTGTATGTCAGTGACAAAGAACGAATCAAGAAAAAATTTATTAACAGATAATAAGTAGCCTACAACGATCCGATTACCAAATGGATTTTCATCGGAAAAGTGGTTTTAACTGTGTAAGTTTTGCAATTACCATTTTACAATAAGTCAAAAATACATTATTTCTTAGTGAATAGAAATGCCGGTAATGGAATTAGGTCTGTTAGTAGCATTTAAATACTTAGTCATAATGTGGAACCATCATGGAACAGAAAGGAGTGGAAGAAGAGGAAGAAGAAGAGCAAAAATGCAAAGCAATTGGTAACGTGTGGGAAGTTTTGGGAAGAAGATGGGCATTGTTAATATTGAAGAATCTCCACACAAAGGAATCCATACGCTTTAATGAACTTAAAAGGGCATTACCTGGAATTAGTAGTACAGTATTAGCCGATAGATTATTGGAGCTGGAACGTGAAGGGCTTATTTCAAAGAAAATATATCCAGAAATACCGCCTAAAGTAGAATACCGGTTGACTGCTAGGTCAAGGGAACTGGGAGTAATACTTAAAGATTTAGGGGCATGGGCTCAGCGTTGGAAATCGCCTAGGATAGCATCTACTAAAATACAATAATAAGGACAACCGTCGGAATTTCCTCAACGGTCAGGAAGTTCTCTTTTATGCTTTCATCATAGTGCAAATCATACTTTTGAGTGTTCACTAAGATCGAATCCTATAATATGGATTAGAACACAGATAAAGACTAAGAAATAATAACTAATAACATCAGGAATAAGACTAAAAAATGATGTTGCCTATTCTCGACCTTATTTAAAAGAGCAAGCCTGTCTCAACAGATCATTTTTTTGCCTAGACTGTTTGTAACTTCTATAATCTTGGTCTACCTCTTTCCTGACTGTCTTTGGCATAATGAGATAATCGTATCCTTTTATTTCTAACCCTAGTATTACACCAACACCATTTTTCTTCCGATTGATGTAGCGATAAATGCTCACAATCTCTTAAGGCAAAATCCTCGGATATTTTTCTACCTTCAGGTACTTGTTTACTCTTATATACGGCTATTCCTATTGTCACACTCACATAATTATTAGCCTTTCTACTATTGCTATCATCCTCTCAATACTCTTCCACCCCTCCTCGATCTTCTTGTTTCTGGCCTTGAAAGACTAAAGGAATGGGGAATAATTGAGGCTCTCTCAATGGAGGGAACCTTGAAACGAATTTCCATCTCTATTTCCAATAACAACAATTCTACATCAGTTAAAGGCTTATTTCCATCTACCTCTACGTGGACTTCTGCCTGAGCAACCACACCTGAAGGACGTAAAAGAACCAAGGAGAAACTTAGGTTAATATCTCAACTATTTTATACAGTCAATAAAAGGCATTCCTTTTAACAGAACACGATACATAACCATTAAATCATATGCTGTATAACTTCACATATGAACAGTAGCAGTATCATTTTGTCCTGGGATGAGGCAAAATACAAGAAAGTAAAATCTAGTGATGATAAAGATTTAGGAAAAATTCAGAATACAACTAAAGACTATATTGAAATCAAAGAAGGTATGATTGGAAAAAAGACCTACTTTATTCCGAAATATTACGTACAAGGATATGACGGTGGGAGTATTTGGATAGCACTTAAAAAGGAAAATATAAAGGAAAGATTTGAAAGGGAAGGTCCACCCCGAGACCTATCAGAATTCGAAACGCCGGACTATATACAGAGAAGAGAATCGGTTAAGAGACAGTATCCTGACTTTGATAATAATATTCCTAGATATACTCCAATACCGGGAACATCGGCAGCAGGTGTCTCTACACCACCATCTACGAAAATGGTAAGTGTACCATGGGAGAAACTCAAAGGTAAGAAGGTGAAATCAAAAGACAATAGTGACATGGGCAAGGTAGAAGAGGTAGGTCCACATTATGTAAGAATAAAAGAGGGTCTAATAGGTAAAAAGAATTATTTTATTCCAAAATACTATATTGAATATTTTGATGGAGATAAATTGCAAACTTCTCTTTCAAAGGATGAGATCAAAAGTAAATGGGAAAGAAACAGTCCTCCATCTGAATCAGAAATCCAAACTCAAGAATATTTAGAGCAAAAGAATAAGGTAGACGAAGAAAAGCCACAGTTTTTACATGGAGTGCCATTTATGGCACCAGAGTCTGGAGTAAGTACAAGAGATGATATCACTGGCAAGGAGGTTAATATTGAATGGGCAGAAGTAATTCACAAACACATAAGAGCAGCTGATGACATTGATATAGGAGATGTTGAAAGAGTTGGAAACGAGTTTTTAGTTGTAAGACAAGGAGTTGCGAAGGTTCATCATTACTATGTCCCAAAGGCCTGTATTAGCAACTATGATGGCAGTTCATTATATCTCAATGTACCAAGTGACTTTGTAAGAGCAAGGTTTGAAAGGGATACCGAGCCAACATCGGAGGAAATCCAAACCCTTGCTAGAGAAGCCAAGACCGAGGAAGAACGGCAAAAACACATACACGCTTCTAAAAAAAATACCACTACGGGTAAATATGAAGAAGGTGCCCCTGGCACAGAAACGGGAAGAAAAGATGATCCCTTAACGTCATATAGAGATAAAGAACCAATGACTCCTGCAAAAATAAAGGAACATGAACCTACAGCAGTCAAAAGAGAA
>JALZGI010000172.1 GCA_030861105.1 Thermoproteota archaeon | reverse complement strand
TATTATTAGTACACTAATTTATTTAAATAGGGGGTTTATTTTGTATTACAAAGTATTGCTAATCTGTGCTTAGCTCAAGTTGTCAGTATGATTTCTATATTTTTCAGCTTTCTGCCATCAATCATATAAAACTTAGCACTGATTCTTATTATGAAATATGTTTTTATGTCCTGGTGCATTCCTTCCATTTAAAGAAGAACCAAGATACTCTTTTAGATCCCTCTTACAGTGATCGTTATCGATAATGACTATTTACATGAAATATTTTTATATTGCCAAATACTATATTCGTGATATTCTAAACAATTTGAAAGATTCGTCCCTATTTATGGTATTATTCTCCGTAATCGCTATGACTGTCAAAAGTTCTTATTCCAGTAACTCAGTCGTCGGTGATCAGAACTTTAATGCCCAAGCACAAGTGATAGAACCTGGTCAGCAGCAGCCACAGTCGTCATCCCAAACTACTCCACCCCAAATGCAAACGATGCCCGCCATAAAAATTACTTCCCATAGTAGCGGACAACAAGTAAAAGCTGGTCCTCTTACAATATCCGGAACCTCCTCGGACACTCCTTCGACTAACTGCGAGGTTTATGCTGACTGGAATGACAATATGCCTTTTGGAAAGGCAATAGCCGCTGGTCCAGGGGGTCCTGACGATTATTCAAAATGGACCTTTACCTATGATAGCGGTTATCGTCTGATCCAGAACGGCACGAACAATTTAACCTCCAAAATATCCTGTGTGGATGGGCCAACCAACTTGACAAAATGGAATAGTGTTAATTTGATAGGAGTAGATGGCCTGCCTCCGACAGTAGGTTCAGAAGCAGGGTCTACCATTAATCAAGCTATAACCACAAGTCTTTCTTCTTCTCCTCCATCATCCCCTATTTCTCCGGCTATGGGATTATCTGAACCCGCTACGCCTCCCCCAACTCCCACTCAGCCTGGCTTAGCCTCATCTCCCCTTAGCCCCATAGTTGGCGAAGAGGAAGTAGAAGACGACGAAGGCAATGGGAACGATGAAAACGATGAATCAGAATCTGATGATAGTAATAACGACAATGAAGATGATGATAATAATGAAGATGACGAAAATAACAATGATTCCGAGAACGAAGATTCTGGAGACGATGGGAATGAAGGGGATGGAGATGGCGGTGGGGATAATGATGATAATGGGGATGATGATAATGGCGACAGTGACGGCAGTCCTGTAGACTTCGGCCCTGATGGTCCTGTAGACTTCGGCCCTGATGGTCCTGTAGACTAATAGATCTATAACTTACATATACCGTTACAGTCTCAGTTGAAGATAAAAGAATATGACGCGGGTCGGTAAGGAACCACAAGACTGGCTCAGGACTACAAATCAAGAGCAGCAATTTAGGTGTATAAAGACCATAAACACCAGGCACTATTAATAACTAATAGCCAATGGCCTTAGTCTCTCTTTTTAAAAATACATAATTAACATCCCACACGATAGACCAAACTCTTTTTCAGTATCGACGTACATTATGAATAAGGTTTGGATCTTAGGATCTGGCTAGATAAGAACACATATGCCGCTGGTGAAACAGCTAAGGGTACTCTCCTTATCAAGGCAAATAGTATTCTCAAAGCGCGAGGGTTCACTTTTTCAGTTTGTGGGAAAGAAAGGTATCTAGAGGAGACTAAGAATATTAGGGGCGGAGTGGTTGGAGGTTTAGTCAGAAGTAAAGAAGAGGAGAAATACGACATATTTTTCTTTGAGGATCTTTCTCCATTCTTAAAATCTACTTCATCACTTTCATATATCGATGATAGAATAGAGATTCCCCAAGGTCCTACCGCAATACCATTTCATTTTTCTATTCCACCTCATGCTTTAGAGTCCTATCATGGGAAACATGCGCTGATAAAGTATGAAGTGGAGGCCCATGTAAACATGGGCAGATGGAAAGGGGACGATCATTATACATTGACATTTGAGGTCGCTAATCCGAGAATGACTTATACGCCTAGTGACAGTCTATACCTAGATAAAGAAACGGAGGAAAAGGAAGGCCAACCTCATCTAAGTCTGGAGGTTGAAACAAAAAACGGTACAATTGATGTACCAAAGTTTTCTCCGGGCGAGATACTACAGGGAAGATTGATAATCGAAAATGACGGCATACGACGGATAAAGAAAGCAATAATTCAGTTGTCCGGTGTAGAATATTCTAAATGGCGTCGTTCAAAAATAGTGTCTCAAGCTATTAAGGAGGAAATAAGATATAATCGGAACAAAGATATGGATACAGTTGCCTTTGGAATACAAATTCCTAAAAATGCAAAGAGAAGTTATATTGCAAAGTACTCTGAATACTACTGGCTCCTTGAGACCCAAATTGATGTGGCTAATAGCCCCGTTTTCTATGCCAAAAAAGTAGTGCAGATAGCGTGAGGCCATTCATGGCTGTATCTCCACCTGTACCTTTTAACAAGTCTCGATACGAAACCCAACCCGCCATCACTAATATTATGCCACTTAGTTTCTCATCAATATCTCTTAGCACATAAGATACATTTTGTCTTGAAATTGGAAAATGGAAGTTTACAGTTCTGCCTTTTTTCAACACAATCATACATGATCCCGCATGTGCTGCATTGGTGATAACAATCGAGTCGAACCACCGTGGCAAAAGCTTCTTCGACACCGAATGCATTGCCAGGAGCTTTGACTTTGATATTGGTATTAGTGGTTACCAACGTCTATTAATGTTAAGTTGGCCTCGGTATTTGAGTATATACTGTGAATCACAAAGAAAAATGTCATAGTTGAATACATATGAATAATGTTTCCATGATGGGAATTATCGCTAATTGGGGTATCCTTATCATAAATCTAAATAAGACAATTGGGTAGAATGAAGATATGGAGGTGGAAGATCTTCAGGGTCTTTGCAACCGCATACTTGAATCAGACACAGCTATCAGATTTGTAGGCATCTCCAATAGGATGGGAAATCAAATTATATCAAGATACAGAAGCGGTCTAACACCATTGTTGACGCCACAGGAAATAGAAATGTATGCTATACAGACACTCATAAGAATGAATACAAGAAAGGACTATGAAGCAAAACTTGGCAAACCCATCTATTCCTTTACGCTATATCAGAAATTAAAACGAGTGACTATATCTTTGGAGAGTAATGAATATCCTATCCTATTAGCATCATTTGATTTAGAAGCAGATCATGAAAATATCATTGTAAATAAAATATTACCTATGATTTCTGAGGAAGGATTGTTAGAACCTACAATATAACCATAATAGAAGAGAAGTAATGTTAACTAGGTCTAGCTGAATAATATAAAACCAAAGTGTCACAGAATTAAGTAAGAGTTATTCAGACCTTTAATATCACTATCACTCTATACAATTATCAACATTTCAGAAAGGAACAATGGCAACACCCACAGAGTTTCAAGGAGGAAGACATGAGATACTAATACGAATACTACAAACTGTTGATGCTACAGGCATTAAAGGTATCCCAAGAACATTGATTATGTATAGGTTATCTATTTCTGACTATCAGTTAAAGGAACATCTCTCATTTCTCGTAGAAAAGGGTCTTGTGGAAAAGTTTCCCCTCCAAAGCTACAGAATTAGCAATGGCAATCAATCCATATACAAAATAACAAAAAAAGGTTTACACTTTATGCACATCTCCCAAATTGAGAGCTTGATATAACCTGCGCCTTAAGACAAAATTATAACAGATAGAATTATTTACTCATACTCCGGGTCTACATAGGGAATAACGATAGATACAATTGGTGGAACTATTGTTTATGTTTCAAGTCAAGCAAAGCAGTAGAATTCTATACATAAAAACTTGGATTTGATATCAAATCCGACATGCAATTTGGAAATAACATAAGAAGGATTAAGGTCGAACCAAAAGAATCTAGGTCAACAATAAGCTACGTATTAGCATTTCTGTTCATATACTCGGTTATCGTCAACTATGGATCCCCTTTTGCATGACCGTCACCATTACCATTACCATTACCATCTACTAGAGAGGAACTAGAGAGGAAGAAACATTCTCTGAGCTTCTGGTATTTTCTTTTCTTGTTCCTTTCTGCCTACGCTGTAATAGCCTCTAACCTCGTCCAAGCTTCTTGCTGCTCAGGGGTAATCTCATTAAAATGGTTCCTCGGTTTTCGACGTTGTGCCACTTTCTCCACCCTTTCTTCCGTTTCTCATACACGTATGAGCGTTCATAGTTAAATGGGCAACTTAATATGTCCAAAGGGCGTATTTAAGTCATATATATGACAGGAAACTCTAGTGTTGGTTCGTCATTTGTATCTAGCACCCCCAACCAGGAAAAAGAAAAACAAATGGAGTATGGCAATAAAATACTCCAGTTAGAAGACTTCAACCAAGCTTTTGAGTTAGTTAAGTCCGCTGTTGAAGATAGATTTAATATGCATAGAGCTGGGTTGAGCCTTGTACTTCAAGGACTGCCAACTAGGCTTGGAGCATACCATGTTCTGGGATCTAACTTAATCATAGTAAACAAGAGAATTTTGGGCATAATAAAAGCCTACAAATCTAATGAAGAATATAATTCCTATCTTTTCATGGTCTTAACTCATGAGTACTTGCATAGCCTTGGCATTATAGACGAAATACAGGTTAGGAAGATGACATATTCTTTACTGGTTTCATTAGTGGGAGAAGAGCATTTAGCCACTAAGATGGCAAGACATCAGCCTTGGGATCTGTTTCCGGAACTAAGTCTTCTCAATGATAATAGTTTTGAACAAAAATTTGAGGTAATAAAGAACTTTGATAAGACGACTCAGTCTTATATTGGATGAACAGAACAAGAAAGTACATATCCACCACCAGTACCAAGCTTTATAACATACCATCTTTGTGAAGTTTATCTAGCACAGGAATCAAGGATTGGCCTATTTCTTTTTCTCCCAGGATGATGCGGGAATCAATACCTAGGACAAGTGAAAGCATATTCCTGTCTTCCCTTGCGGTATATACTGCATTCCCGACTATCCCGAATTCTGGAGTATTTAGTTGTAACCATTGTTTCCATTGCTTGGCCCGTTGAAGGTTTTCTTGCAATTCCGAAATAGTATAATCCAGATTCATTCCCTCCTTTCCTGACTCATTATCAAGCAAATTAAGCCTAAGCATAGGAATCATAAGACTTCCGCCTCTAACACTTTCATGCCTTTTATTCATTTCTTGAATAATCTCATCTTTTTCTCCTTCTCCTTCCTGACTTCTACTGTTAGCACTTGTCTCACCAATTTGTTCTACTAAATTGTAGTTTGGGAAAAAGTATCCCGCAAGGTAGTTATTTTTATCGTATACTTTGTATACTGTATCTTCATATTCAAACTTCCACTTAAATTCATTGCTAATATTGTTATTGATTTTGTTGAAGGGCATGTCTGCTGATATTAAGAAGGGATCCAATTTGTATGTTGATGGGAGTAGAGTGTCATTATTATTATAGTCTTCCAAGTTTAAAGATATTATCAGTTATATCCGGGTAAAAATCCTGATCACGTTCCATTAATTTATCAGATTGCGCTACGTAAGGAAGCCATGGCACCAAGTTTTCTCTCCTTGGATGACTCTTCCATATACTTATTGAGGAAACACTCCCAGGAATGTCTTTGTAAAATTTTCGTCTGGCAACTTTCAGA
The DNA here is from genome assembly GCA_030861105.1 of Thermoproteota archaeon. Taxonomy (GTDB): domain Archaea; phylum Thermoproteota; class Nitrososphaeria; order Nitrososphaerales; family Nitrososphaeraceae; genus TH5893. Next base: position 2,301 of record JALZGI010000172.1, on the reverse strand, counting down.
ACATTCTTTCCACGTTCTGTTAGACTGTCCCTCATTTTCATTGATACGTATAAATCCCATCAGACGGAGGTTTTTTTAGTGCAGGCTAAACAGTTCCCGGGCTGGGACTTACTCCCTTCCTATTTGCAATCTCATCTGCAATTTCTTGTCCATTCATAGGCCTTTTTGAGAGTAAGAACAGGATTAGAAACCCCAACATTCCCCGCATATAACAGCAATAATTCCCACTTCGCATACTTTTACAATTAATGCATATCCCATGGGCGACATATAATAGGTATAAGTGTATATCGTGCAGACGATAGTGGTTTCGATCTTAGCTACTCAATAATATATTCCATAATAATTCTAAATGGGGAGTCTTCAAGAGTAATGATCTTCGTTAATGCAATTAAATGCCTAATATTCAAGACAGAATTTAACGTAGCAAGGAGGAACGCATTTTCTTATAGCATCTGATTAGCAATCCATTAGTCAGCTGCAATTGATATACTTAACCATGTCTGAAGTCTAGCATAGTTTATTGAATATATATATAATACTTGTTTTAACCAATTCATTTTGTCATCAATTGAAGCACCATACTTTGTTCCAAAATGAATATTCTATACCCTTACTCTTTTGTTTCTATTGGATATCGTTTTGGATTGGGTATATTCTAATTCCTCTTCTCCTTCAACCTATGCCAAGACATGTATAAATCATTATCTCATGTCAAGAGTTTCAAATGTTCCGTTGTTTCAATATGGTACTCAATGCATAAAAAAAATGAGAGTTAGAACAGTAATACATCAGGAGGAGCGGCACGATTTAACAAATGTGCAATTGCAAGTGATTGCGTAAAGAGACAGAGGTATTTTCATGTTGTTGGTCGTGGCTCTACATTGTAAGTCTCATTGTATGCTCGGCAACTCGGACACTGGAATACTGTATCAATAGAAATTTCGCCTTGTGAAAGGTTCTCAGCAAGAAGATGGCCACAGTTTCCGCAGATATAGTCCAGCTCTTCGCCAAAATTTCCTTGCACGAGCGACTCGTTTTTGTGAGTTGTCCTAGTGTTATCTTTTTTATAGACGGGTCTTGTTCCCTCCCGTGGCTCTGGTATGGTTCTACACTTGATTTCTACCATCTCTACTCATCCCAATTAATCACTTTACCCATATTACACTCATCTCAGCATAATTATTAAGCACTAGGAGATTATACATTATTTCTTTAAATGAGATCACTCCGAATCCCGGTCAGGATTATCGGTGCCTGCGAGCTTCCTCCCTTCATCTTCTCACGTGAATCTGAGTAATGGATCATTGGGCCGCTTGTATGGTGAATTCTTAGTCATCCGGCTCTAAGACAAGACAAATCCCTGAGGCTCTCAATATGGATAAATCCTCTAGTATAAGTTCGTATAAGTAACTATTATGAACCCTAAATAAGACTTAGACTACGTATTGCTTAAGACCCAACACAAGACGGTCGCAGGAGTGGTCTTTGCTCAGGTTCCCCCAAAGTTGCTGAGGCTCCTGCGACTGATCCTCCCGACTAGCTGGATTTTTCCTGTATAAAACTAAATGTTTTAAGAGTTACAACAGTTCATTTATTGCAGCCATTTTTTTATCTTAGCTGCTCAATTATTTGTTAGATTTTGTACAGTCAGTATGCAGCATTGCAGTTTTCTTTGGATTTCGTCGACTCAGAATTACTCTTCTAAACTCTCCTTTCTTTCATTACTAATACTCATAATAAGTTCATGTTGTTCGTGTATCATCTTATTCATTTTGTCAATAATGTCATGCTGTCGATGAATCTTTTCGTGGAGACCACGTTCCGACCTTTTATCTAATACTAGTATCAAAAGTCCAATTCCTAAAGCGGATGCTATCTCTACTTCCTTATCCTCTATGATTTCTGGTGCTTCGAAGATCCATAGAAGCACCACCGAAAAAACTAGCGCTATAAATCCTAGAAGGACTATTTTTATCTCATTCATAGACATCAGGCACCCAACACCATTATAGTTCTTTTTACCTTTTGCAGACTTGGACTAAGTCGCTATCTTAACTATATGAGATTGTTCAGACTATTGCGGCAAGCTTGATGATAAATGACGATAAATATTTGAGCAATTTTTAAAAAGAAAATACATGCATTCGGTTACTGCTTGCATGAGGAATGTACTAAATATGACGTCGTCAATAGTGTTGTCCTTCTTATCGCTGATGGCGCTTTTGTCATTTGCAGGTAGCTATGATAGCAAACAACATGCGGCTGCCCAGCTGACAACCCAAAACCCCTTTCCCAATA
>JALZGI010000159.1 GCA_030861105.1 Thermoproteota archaeon | reverse complement strand
GATTGGGGAGTCCAGTATCTGAATATATTTTTCTGGCTATTGCACAAATTAGAATTGGTGCTCTTTTAGCGTAATCATTTATCTCCTTTAATACAGATTGTGCTTTCTTTAACCCTTCTGGATTGTCATCTGTGAAAACAATATAACGCCATGGTTGTTCATTTCGTGACGACGGAGCCCATCTGGCGGCTTCTAAAATTGATAAGAGTTTTGATTTTTCTACAGATTTAGTGGAAAACGCTCTTGCACTCCATCTTCTTGATATTAAATCACTAACTGGATAATCCGTATTAGCTATTTTTCTTATTATTGTTGTATTTTTTTGTTCTTTATCAAAGTCTTCAGTCAACACTATCCTCTCCATTCATTTAAATATCTAGAATTCCCCGATGAATACTCCAGGTCTATACGCCAATTTAGCATAATTTAGATAACAACGTAATCTAATTAATTACTATTTTGAATTTTGTTCACTACTGGTAACATCTTAGGGAACTGGGTAGCCATATAATTAGATAAGAACCGTAGTTATTTCTTTGATACTATTTTTACCAGCACATCATTTACACAGACCTAGATTTTTTATACCGCTTGAAATTTAATATATGGATTTGTCCCTGCAACATTTAATGAGATGACAGGATAGGTATAGTTCAAATTGACTCGCGTTACAGTTGCTAAATTTGGGGGAAGTGCATTAGGGATAGAGGGTACACTAATTCCGAAGGTCATCGAGAGAATTAAACAAATTATAGATCAAAATGTAAAAGTTGTTGCGGTTTTTTCTGCCCCTGTTGTTGATTATGAAAAGAAAGCAACTTCAATGACTGATCTAGCCATATATATTGGCAAGAGCTATGCTTCCTCCAATCCAGTAGATATTGAGATTTTTCGACAAACCTATGAAAATATTGCGGCGAAATATCTATCTAATGAGCATTATTACAATGAGTTTGTACATCATCTAGAAAAATTTAATAGACAAGTAATTATATCATTAAAACAAGCAGCCGAAAATAGGAGATTTGTTGATGTAATTAGATCGAGGACACTTGCATACAGTGGCGAAATTACAATGTCCTATTTAATGGATTATGTCATGCGTAGCTATGGCATTAAATCAGAGCATGTTGATATAGAGAGATGGCCAATAATAACTGATGATAATTTTGAAGCAGCTAATTTTATGCTGGTAGAATCTAGACACAATTGTAGTCATTTAATAGATCAGGTTGAGCATAATGACGTAGTAGCCATAGGAGGTTTTATTGGTAGAACCATTGATGGATTAGAAACCACGTATGAACGTGGAGGCTCCGACAGAACGGCTGCAGACATTGCAATCTTATTACATGATCATTATAAAACTAAAATAGATCTTGAAAAGGATAATGCTGTATTGAGTGCTGATCCAAGAATAGTAAAGGATAACCTGCAATATGTAAAGTATCTATCATACAACGAAGCGAGGTTAGCAGGAATGTTTGGTATGAAGATCCTTGATCCGGTAGCAATCAGAGAAATAGATGATAGTAATCTGGATATTCCTATAGTCATTACTAATATGACAAATCCATCAAATATCACAATAATACAGCAAGATATAACAACAGCCGCCATGGCTGACAATCAGGAGGAATATAATAATAATTTGGTGAAGATTGTGACTGGGAGAAGAAATTGTGCAATTGTAAGAATGGAAAGTATTGCGGCCTCCTACATTATTGCATCCTTAGAAAAGGATAAACAATATCACGATTTTGTAAAATTGTCACCGTATAGAATAGATCATGCAGAGATAACAAGAATTCTTTTTCTTGACGCAGATTACGTTAGGAGACATGAACGCCATTTTAGAGCCTATGATCCAAAGGTAGAAATTGTTTATGAAAGAGGAGTGGTTACCTTAATTGGCGATTTGATGTGGAGAATGCCAAAAATAGCCTCAGCTGCAAGCAGCACGGTTGGAGAACACGACATTAACATCTTAAATTTGGACGCTCAAGAAGAAACATCGAGAATTTTAATAATTGTGGAGGACAAAGGCAGTAATGTCGGAGATGCAGTAAAGGCAATTCATTCAAAACGAATCAGGGTTAATGAGCAATAACACATGACTATATGAACAATAATGATAAGAAAATATGGATGGATGGTCTTCTTGTAGATTGGAATAAAGCAACAATTCATGTTCTGACACATGCATTGCATTATGCAACTGCTGTATTTGAGGGAATTAGGTGTTATAAAACTGTTAATGGATTGGCAGTCTTTAGACTTTCAGACCATATACAACGTTTAATGAATAGTGGCAAAATCTATTTTATGGATATCAGGTATTCCAAAGAGCAATTGCAAAGAGCAGTAATTGATACAATAAATGCAAATAAAGTGGGAGATGAATCCTATATACGACCAATTGCATATTACGGCTATGGTAAAATGGGTGTTAATCCTTTGCCTAATAAGGTCTCAGTAGCAATTGCTATGTGGGAATGGAATGAGTATCTAAAGGAGAAACAATATAAAGAAAAGGGTATACGGCTTATGGTCTCTGCATGGATGAGAATTGACGGCAGAACAATGCCATTTCTGGCTAAAGCGACAGCAAACTACGCCAATTCTGCACTTGCAAGGATCGAAGCACTAAAAGCAGGATTTGACGAAGCAATTATGCTAAATACAAACGGCAAGGTCATAGAAGCTGGTGCAGAAAATATTTTCATAGTAAAAGAGAGTTTATTAATTACACCACCCACTTCATCTGGAGCCTTAGAAGGTATTACTAGAGATACGGTATTAGCCATAGCAAAAGAAAACGGAATTCAATATGAAATTAGAGATATCTCTAGGGATGAACTTTATACTGCTGACGAGGTATTCTTGACTGGAACTGCGGCCGGAATAAAACCTGTAGCTGAAATTGATAATAGATCAATAGCTGATGGAAAGGAAGGTCGGATCACAAGGCAGCTTAAGGAGAGATTTGAATTAGTAGTTTATGGCGAGGACGACAGTATTAGCAAAAAATGGTTAACATATGTTGAATAGGAATTCTGTAATATTATTCTGCATTGCAGTGTAAGCTATCCATTAGTAGTACTCTGGCCATGAAATCAAAAGGATTGAGAGTTGCTCTGTTCTACCGTTGTTCTTAGTTATAAATCGAGCTAGTAATTTAATCCTATAATCCTATCCTTCTTTGAAGAACATAGCATCATGTGCTCTTCCTTTCCTGTTTTCAGAACTGTCATTAACTCAGTTTCAAGGATATGGGGGAACCTACAGATTTTATTTTGAACTATATCTCTTAATTGATCCAAATCTTTAGCTCGTATTTTTATAAATAAATCAAATATCCCATGCATTTCATGGACTTCTAAGACTTCATTTACTTTACAGAGATTATCCGTAACATCATCGACAAAACCGCATTCAATATTTATGCCCATATATGCAAGATGGCTGTAACCAAGGCGGTTATTATCTACGGAAATTGTAAACTTATTGATAATCCCTGCTGCTATCAATCGTTGAACCCTATTGTGTATTGTTGCATCAGAAACATCTATTTGCTTGGCCACTTCAACAAAAGACACCGACGAGTCCTTACCTAGCATATCCATTATCTTTAGATTTAAATCGTCAAGCAGTTCGTCAGGGTTAAAAGGCATATTCCTAGTAAGATTATTTATTTGATATATATTACTTGTGTGACCCTTTTTGCCTAAATCAAGCACAAATTTGTTATACTGGAATATTGAAGGTCAAGATGCTGAAAATTAAAAAAAGAGAAATTTTTTAGGGATTTGGGGACGAAGCTTAACCTTCTTCCCAGCCCTTGGTAAATACTGCATTCTTCTTCAATGGAATTGGTTGACCTGGTGTATAATCCATAGGTCTCATCCAGAAAATTGCCTTTGTTGGGCAGACTCCAATGCATGCTCCATCAGAGATGCACCTTTCTGGATAGAAGACAAATGCTTTACCTCTCTTCCAACCTTCCACTGGCTTCACTCTTAGCACATCTGGACCAAGAGCAGTACAAATCTCTACGCACAGAGCACAGCCAATGCAGTGTTGTTCGCTAATATCCGGAAGTATTGCGACTGGCATCTAATTCACTAAATTCAAGATAAATCGAATCTTATTTAAACACTCTGCCGTTTATATAACGGTGATATATCTAAGGATTACCAAGGCGGCTTTAAATGGTTACTAGTTAAAAATGGTCAAATCTAAGAATGATGATGGCCTATTCCGTGTCATATAAATCCTATATGCAGCGGTAATAATTTCAGACTATCTTGATGGCCTAGTTGCATTCTTTATGAGGCGTCTCGAACTTCCTTTGAGGGTTACTTTAGTCTGATAACTTGGTTAGTTGTTCAAGTTTACTTTCTCTTTTGTTAATTTCACGCACCTTTTAGGACAACTATCTCCAAAACTTGCATTGTATAATATTATAACAAGGATTTCTCCAAATGAGGTTGGGTCTTTTGGAAAAGTGATACCAAAACAATCAATAAAGACGTTGATAAGGACGTTGATAATTGGTGTTTGATATACAGAACACAAAAATACTCAGTCTAGACACAAATTTCGAGTACAAATATTGGTGAGAGCTTTAAGGATATTGGATATTCTAATTATCATACTAATAATTGTAATAGTAGCAGCATTAATCTATATTTTCTGGCCGCTTATCATAGCCATCATATTTATGGCTGGAGGATATTTCATATATCGATGGTATACAAAACAAAAGCAATTAAAATAGCATTGATGTGTGAAATAATTTGGGTAGAAATTATATGATTATTAGAGTGGTTCTGCTGCCTACTTTATTCATAGGTGCATGTGTCAGAATGTCTACAAGACATTTTTGATATTTTATCTTCCTGATACAGAAAATCTTATCATAAATAATATAGACTCAAGGTTCGTTAAAAATCAAGAATCAATAGCATTTGCCAGCACTTCTAGCAAGGAAACCTGTCTGTTAGTTCTGGTTTTTACCTTTGTTAATTTCACTTTCAATTGCAATTCGTAGGTCATCATCATTTTTATTCGTGTAATCTATCCCCAATGTGTCAGCGATTGCTTCAAGTTTTTCTCTGTCTGCTTTAGTCGCATCCTGATTCTTAATCTGCTGAAGTTCTCTTTTTGCCTCAATTCTAGCTTTTTCATATTCGGAGGTAGCCTTACCAAATGACCTAGCAAGTTGAGGAATTTTCTTAACTCCAAAGAACAAAATTACAATGATAACAATAATTAATATCCACTCAAAGCCTCCCGCCCCAAATATTTGCATCGCAAAATTGGGCAACAATTTACTCCATACGCTCCGGACACATTTAGTATATATTCATATAAATTTAAGTGTATAGATAAATCATTATGACCCAGAAGATACTAGTTTCTAGATAGATCAAAATTCTGACTGCCCGGACTTGTAATACCTAGAAATATTAAAAAGAAGCATATTTAGGATTGAATGGCATAATGCATCTTTTCCTCAACAGGCAGGCTAAAGTGGAAGCTTGCACCTTTGGCACCGTTAAAGGAATTGTTCTCGGCCCATATCTTGCCACCATGTGCTTCTACAATGCTTTTTGATATATAGAGTCCAAGTCCTGTTCCTTGTTGAGATTTAGTAGAAAATTTGGTGAATAGTCTTGGGACTAACTCATTATCTATGCCTTTTCCGCTATCCTCTACAGTTACAATTACATGGCTGTCTTGCTTTTTGGTGGTAATAGTGATGACACCTTCCTCTGTGAACTTTAGAGAATTGCTCAGCAAATTCGAAATAACTTCTATGATTCTCTGCTTGTCTGCCTTGATGAAGAATTCATCATTATACAAGAATTCTACTTTTAGCTTGTTCTTTTCTTTGATTTGATTTTGTAAGTCAACAATTGCACTAGATATAACATCATTCAAGTTGAAATACTCTCTATTCAATCTCAGCAGTTGGCTCTCAATCCTAGTAACGTCTAGAATATTTTCTGTGAGCCGGTGCAATCTCTTTGCATTTCTTATTATTACATCCATATTTCTACGCTCTTCTTCACCTACGTTACAGCAAACAATCTCTATTAGACCTAATATAGGCTGAATAGGAGTTCGAAGCTCATGTGCTGCTATATTAATAAAGTCCTTTTGTATGCTGTCTGCTTTTTTTAGCTCGTCATTTAGCATATGCTCTTTCCACAACAACTCAAATACTGATTTAAATGATTCCACACTCAGTTTACTGTTTGAATAAATGGTAAAGCCAATCGCATCTGAGAAGTTTTCGGCGTCAGGATCACTAAGTTCTGCTCTAATGAATTTTTCAGTATCTGCTATGAACATGCCAGAGGTTGAATTATTTCCATTAAGAATTTTTATATCTGGTGCCTCCTGAGCCAATCGTCTTACAAGTTCAGAATTCCTTTCAGTTAATGGACAGATGATCTTGATGATTGTACTCCTTTTGGATTTTTTTGTGAGCTCGTCAATTATACCAAGTCTATCTATTCTTGTAAGTGCTTTATCATTTGGGAGAAGATAAGTGCTTCACTCTTTACAGATTCCGCTAACTCAACAAGAATTTGACTGGCCTTTTTATGGTCGTTTATTACATCGAGAAACTCGGGTTCTAGTCCTTGCTCGATAGATTTTATTCTCTCTTTGCATCAACCCCTTCAGCCCACAAGTCATTGAAAATAGAAACAAAGTGGTCTATGTACGC
>JALZGI010000306.1 GCA_030861105.1 Thermoproteota archaeon | reverse complement strand
GCCCATGGCGGCACCATTTGGGCTGAGAACAATGCGGATGGCAAAGGGGCTGCCTTTTATTTTACTTTACCTTTATCAAAAAGAGAGAAATATAATCCGCCAAGCAATATCAAGTCAATGGCCAGCTAGTTAGAAGAAATGAAGTTTATAATTCTAATTGCCGAGAAAATTTTCACGTATTGAAGCTGATCTTTCTGCCTGGGCCATTTTCCCTGCCTTTTCATTAGCACTAGCGGTTTTTGCACAACCAAGGCAGCAATAGAAAAAAGAGAGAGACAAAGACGATAGGTCAGAAGATAGCCGGGTATCTCGAATGGTAAATAAGCCTCGTCTCATATCATATCATATCATCTCATCTAAGCCAACTACTGACTTGAGGTGTGTCTTGCCAATTATTCTGTAGCAAGCCAAGGGATCCCGACATCCATCTTCATTTTATAAATCCAGTTTTTTACTTATTTTTTACTTGATTGTCCTTCTTCCTTTTCTTCTGTCATGAGTACTGGGCTCATGCTTATTTGATATGGGAGTAGAAGGATGGCTAACCTTTCTTGTAGGTTTGGGTTCTTCGTCAAGCTCAAGTTTTTTTGCCTCTTCTGCATCCAGACCCGGCTTCTGAATCTCTCTTTTATCGCTCATAGCTCATCTTATGTTCATATATTGTAAGAAGGTTTGTGTATTCCGACGTTCACATAACATTCTGCTGAAGCATCAATCTTTTGTTAAGTTGTCTTTTAGCCACAAGCGTTCTAGTTAACGTAATATTATTCATGACCATCATTATTAATTCGCTCTTACTTTACTAGTTAATAATTCGATCAAATCATAGCTTAATTTTTGATCTTCAAATCTATCATTAGATTATTGAATATTGGAGCATTAGTGTTTTGGACTTCCGCCAGGTAATCTAGAGTTTTGGCTTGAACATAAATATAGCCAGAAAGAAAAGGGGAAGACGTCAGGATTTGTGATTTCTGATCATATCTAAAAACTTGTCAAACTCCTTTTCAAAGTAATCGAGTAAGAGTTGCTTATTTTCAGGATGTTGCAATAGGTAATTATTTGATAAGTATGACAGAACGCTCAATAACGCTGCAGAGGTATGGCCATAAGATGCTTTGTACATTTGAAAAATCATCATAATCTCTCTGTTTAAGTCCTTTACTTTCTTTTCATCCTGCTCGTCTGGTGGACGACTGCTGCCGCCGCCACTCGCCTTTCTGCTAAGGATATCATTACTAACCCTGTCCTCATTTCTGATATCATCTTTATTGGTCGTGTCTGTGATCATAATCGGTATTACTGTAAATCTCATATTAGTTGTGGGTAATATAGTTTAGATTTTGATGACTCAACAGCACAGAGTAGTCGGATACAATCTAAAGAAATTCTATAAGGTGACCAAGGAGTAATAGCTGCTAAAGATAACAGTGAAACTGCTAACTATATTCTTGTGGGAGCAGAAAATTTTACACAAGTGGTGAAACTGTATTCCTAGGTGCAGGTGCAGCAGTACATAGTGCGAATGCTACAGGGAATCTATCACTTCTAGATAATATCGGGCTCATCTTTAGGAGTGGAGTGTATATTACAACTGGGAATATTACAAGCAGAGAATGGAATTGAATAGGCACACTCAACTTGTGAACGATATATGCGAGAGACAACGTATAAAGAAGGATCAGATTCTATGGAACTATCTAGGATAGGTTGATTAAACTAAAATCTATATCCAATCGGTTGCTGAAATATGCCGCCGATTAGCCCGAGCACTAGAATTTGGTGAACGAATGAAGAAATGTTGTATAAACCTTCTAGGATCCACCCTTTCGAGGGCTCCAAAAAGGTCTTCTGGGAGGTTTTGTACACGATAGAAGTTTTCTTTCAGAGTGGCGACTTATACATACTATTAAAAATGAGGCTAAGCTGAGTTCAGCTAATTTTAGGTTGATGATAAAGCCATTGCAGCCTATTTACTAGTGGTCAAGACTCACTTTTTCCCTTATCAGTTCGGTCAAATGTCCGTCAAATAGCCGTCATATTC
>JALZGI010000077.1 GCA_030861105.1 Thermoproteota archaeon | reverse complement strand
GATTGTTATCGTCGCCGCTCCCTAAGCCTAAATTTTTATTATATTGTGAAAAGAAGGGAATTGTGGGAACAGAAAGTCCTATCATTCCAAGATATTGCTCTGTCTCTTTTTGTATTATAGGATATGTAATGTATACTCTGTATATTCCCTGATTTTCATAGCCCGCACTAAATATCGGCTGGAGAGTATTCCTTGTTTCTCTCACCCATTCTCTTAACGACAAATCCTTACCAGCCAGACTATCCAAACCTCGGGGAGCAAAACTAGCGGCGACAATATCGTTTTCATCCATTACGAAGAGTCTGTTGATTATCTTACTATAATCGCTATATTTTTTTCCAATGAGATCCTTCGCGTTATCTTCGTAAAATTGTCCTTGCTGCAAGTAAAAAGAGTTTGCCAGACCATCCATCATAGCAATAACGAGCTCCAAATCCGAACTGATATGTTTTGAAATAATGTGAGTGGAGTCCATTTGATGTTTTCTCTGTTGCTCAAATAGGTTGTCTTTTATACTTTTCTCGGAAATAGTTTCAATGTAGAAAAACAGACCAAAGGAGGCAGCAACTATTAGTGCTATGCATATGATTGCTAACCCTTTAATTCCAAAAGGAATCATCAACTTCACCGTGCCGAACACTGCCGGTATTTTATTGGAGGCAAATATTTATTTATTTATTTATTTGGTTATTAATGGCATTATTTACCAAGAGCTAATTAAGTATTCGACCTACACTTTTAACTGGCGGTAGGATAAGTCTCCTTGTTTCTCCAAATTGGTTAGCCTAATCGCATATCTTTCAGTTAGGTACACTCTATCTCTTTTGACTTATTTCTTTTCTTCTGCAGCAGGTTTGGTCTTATTCTCTACCAGTCTATACTTTGAGAGCTGCTTATAAGCAAGAAAGACAATCAGAACAATGATTAGAAAGTCGATTATATTCGATATCAAGTCCCCATATCTGAATTCCGTGGTAGAACCTGTTAAGTTTGTAACTTTAACTGACAGAGTCTCTAAACTTCCTGCTGGCAAGAACAATCCAATGAGTGGGTCAATAATATCATTAACCAAAGCAGTTACTAATCTAGATGCTGCTTGACCAATCACAAAAGCTATAGCAAGACCGATAATGCCGAATGTCTTGAGGAATTCAAAGAACTCTTGTGCCAATGTCCTTCTTACCTCAGGCGGTAGGTCTTCTTTACTCATGCTACAAGCGACACTAAGCATAGCAGCATCACCACCCTAATCTGCGATGCCATTGATCATTCTATAATAATTATAACAGCCATTATTACCACTACTTTTTGTTTTTCCTGCTCCTGGTCAGAATAAATCCAAAGGATGTACTGTTCACCTATGAATTTACAGCAATTCGGTGACCTCTGAACCTTGTACGCAGCGAGCAATATTATAACAATGAGATTATTTTATTTTTTCAATATTGTTACCTCTTTTTCTTTTCCAGTTTAATCTCTTCACATTTAACTGCTCAAAATTCTCGTAAATGTAAGGCCTTTTTGTTCTCATTCCAAGCACTACTGGTTTTGCCTTCTCCCAGAACGGGGTAGGATTGAACATCTCAAAGTAAAGATTCTGATCAATCATCTTATATCTAACCAGAACTCCTGATAACTCAAAAAAACCACATACTGTAATAAAGTGTGATCTCCCAGTAGATGCCCCTGAATACCTCTCTAGATATTCCTCTAAGGTGCTGGCGTCTAACTCCTCGAGGAACCAAAGTATGGATTTGCGATGGGCATCATATATGTCGTATAGTCTCAGCAATACTTCAGTATTTCTGGCAATATCAGTTTTCCTCATTACATTCCAGAATTACTTCACCGCTATTATGTTAAAGGTTTTGATTCAGTGGGGCCATTGCAACTTTTGTCTTTATATTCCATACCGGTTTTATGTATTGTGAAAGAATGCGAAATACCCCTTCAGCACCAACTACCCTTCCGAAGTTCTCAATATTATCAAACTTTGGGTCATCATAGCAATCGTGGCATTAATATGGCGATTCTTATTGTTAATCTACAGTTCCTGAACCATGCGGATGTATTTACCTCGGTCTTGTTAACTGGAAACGACGTCTTCATGTCCTTTTCGTTAGGCCCGTGCTTAGAAACGCATATCTATACGCAGTAATAGGCGATCTAAATCATGACGGCCGGCTCAATAACTTTCCTGATGATCCGTCCCGAGATGATGGTTAGGCTATGGTAGCACTTGTTCGTTAATTAACAGAGAGGTAGTTTTGTCAGAAAAAACTACGCTTCATAACTTCATTAGCATACTGCTTCTATTCTATTACCGTTTCAGTCTAATTCGAGACAGTTGTGAAATTGTAAATGAACTAGCGGTGAAAGATGCAATCATAAACAATTGATTATTTAAAATTTAGGTGCTAGCACCTCCTAATACAGACTGTAATGCCTGGACGACATCCTGCTTTTGTAATGGTGAACTATTAATACCGAAGTCATGGTTGCTGTAATCACCATCATTATAATTTCTTTTCGTTATGATAGCTCCGGCAGCGTAACCATGACCACCACCATTTAATTTAGATGCAATCAAATCACACCTGATGGTATCTTCTTCTCCCGGCCTTCTCCTTATACTTATTTTTCCATCGGGAGAAAATAAAACCACTATCACTGCGTCTGGCTTCTCGGTAAATATTCTTTCTGCTAAAACACTCTTGGCTAGAAGCCTTTGAGACTGGGCAACTGCAATAACATAATTGCCTATGTTGTGCAGGGATAGAGATTTGAAGGCTGATAGTAAAGCCTCTTCCTTTAAAGGGAGATATTTCTTATCATATTCCTCCTGAAGGTCGTCATTCCAATAGATTCCTTTGGAGACATTATCTATTATGTGCTGAAGCCTAGTATAATTATCAGACATAATCCTGTAGTATGCAATAATCTCAGCAAGAGGAGGAAGCTGCTGAACACCAGGTAAACGGAAATCAATAATATGAGCGAGCTCAGCAGCTCTTCTACACGCTGTTCTGCCTTTGGCAAAATGATTGTAGACCAATTCTGCAGCACACTTCTGCTCGTGCTCTGCGGAGAGGATCAACTTGGCAAATGATTGCACCCTTTTTATTATTTCTTCATTCCAATTATGATGATCCAACCAAACAATTTCCCAACCACGTTGTTTTGCATTCAAACATGACCTCCCAATTATATCAGCTTCAACAGTGTTGTTAAGACTAAGGTCACTAAAGACCACAGTCCCGAATCTCTTGGACTGAGCGACATTTCTCTCCAAAACATCTGCAGCCTTTTTCATATTTTCATAGCTGTGATTTGTCAGAAATACCAACGTATTCCTGAAGGTATTTTTTAAGATTGCACCACAAAATAAGCCATCAACATCCTGTTCGTGGGTAATGCAGAAAATTCTTGTGAATTTATTCATTCTAAAATATCCAATTTTCCTTGCAGCAAGATACTCTTCTGGCTAATTCCAATCATGGTTATCGTTGCATGCAATCTATAAACATGTTTTGTTATTATTTTTATTACTCCTATGATTATCTCGGGAGCCCACAGAGTTGTATTCGCTACCGCCATTTTCCATTTAATATAAGAGCTATGAATATATCAATACTCTATGATATATTTTCGGCAAACGCGATAGAGATCTACACCGATATTATAGGTCGCGCAATTTGTTACTAATTGAATGAGCTGTGCGTGAATTTATCACTATATTCTTTTATAGTATATTGCTGAATTAATGAATATGAGCGAAATCAAAGACAAGCTAAAGGGTGTTAAAGATAAAGTAGTAGGCACTGGAGAAGATGTTAAAGATAAAGTAGTAGGTGTTGGAGAAGGTGTGAAAGACACAGTTACTGCCCCTTCCTCTTCGGGAGGTGGTACTGGAGCATATGAAGAAGGTGCCCCTGGCACAGAAACGGGAAGAAAAGATGATCCCTTAACGTCATATAGAGATAAAGAACCAATGACTCCTGCAAAAATAAAGGAACATGAACCTACAGCAGTCAAAAGAGAA
>JALZGI010000068.1 GCA_030861105.1 Thermoproteota archaeon | reverse complement strand
ATTAATTTCAAATGTAATATAGTCAGTTAACCCAAAATCTATAACCATCTGTTTAAGTTCTGCGTAATAGTCAAGAAAATAGTAGTAAAGATTTCCGACAATTTTCATTCCTTTACCTATATTGTTTTCTTTTAACATTTTGGCAAGCTTGATTGCATTTTCAATCTTCTTGTGAGGAGCGATTCTGGATATTACGAGAATGATATCATTTCTTTCATAACCATCTCCGTTACCATCTGTCATTAATGCAACATTACGAAAGGTCTCAATATCAATCGGTGGACTAAGTTTGTAGATGTGGTCTAATCCAAATCCAAATTCAAATGCATTAACTATTGCCCTGCGACTAAATTCAGAATTGGTTACCATCGTGGAATTTCTCATTAAATTCCAGTATCCATATTTTAATATTTCAAAGCATTCTTCTTTATTTCTGCCATACTGAAGTGTGGTTTTGTAATTTTTTGGATTATTTACATATTCACAGTCATTATTATATAAAAAAATATCTGATCCTTCCGTCATACCAAGATCTGTTTTTAGATATTCAATATTTTCAGATTCTACGTGGTATTTTGTACTGGGAAAGTGGCAATAGGTGATAGTATTATCTTTTGAAAAAGTTGGATGATAATAAGGAGCTGCATCACCATTTGTATTTATTGTAATATCGTAATTGTAATCTCTATGAGCTTCTTGCTGTTGTTGTTGCTGCCAAAGTTCTTCTATTATGTTTATGATATTAATTTTGTTTACACTTTTCATAACTGAGACAATATTTTTGCCATATGAATTTTCTAGTTTTGGTATATCAGGCCTCTTTAGGGTTGTAAGGTCAAAATCTATTCCCATTTCTAATAATGCCCGCATGGTCGTAAGCGATAGTCTTTCGGCGCCTCCACAAGGATTAAAATCTCCGTGTATAACATTTGCTTTCATATCAAATAGTCTTTCCTCCTCCTTCGCTGCTCAGGCCAGACCCCTTCGCTATCTGGTTCAGTTGTATTTCCTCTTTTTTCAACGGTTCACAAAGTATTTAGAGATGAGCATATAATACCCACTTTATAAGGTTGTTCTTAATTAGAAATTATCATAGAATTGACTACTTCTAATACTGCCAGTGAGAACACAACATCAAGATCAAAAACAAAAAAGGAAACTGCTGATATCTATTTTCGGAAACTATTAATGATGACTACTTCCTTGTGAGAGAAAGATCCAAGTCGTAACTGATGGACTTCAACAACATTACACTAGCCTCTTAGCTAAAATGTTACAAGAAATCAGACCAATTCAACTTTAGAATTCAAAAGCTTACAAACAACAGAAACTCTTTTCTGTTGGTACGCTGTTGACAGGTTATGAAAATCATTCAAGCCACATCTGAGATTCCGGGCATGACAAGGGAAGAGACATACAGATTCCTTGAAAGTAAATTAAATTTGCAGCTGGCTACTCTCGACAAACAAGGTTGGCCCAATATCCACCCCGTCTGGTTTTACTACGATAAAAATGAAGAAAAACTCTTCTTAACAACATCCAAACTGGCTAAAAAAATACAGAATCTTCGCGATAATCCAAATGTATATTTTTCCATAGATGATGAGACTTCTGCTCCCAAGGGGGTCAAAGGTAGAGGTATAGTAACAACGAATGAAGATCCAAGTAAAACTGTCTCAATAGGAGACAAAATAAGTATAAAATACCTTGGCACGCTTGAACACCCAGTAGCAAAGATGATAACTGACCTTGCAAAGAAGGGGGAAGTTGTACTTATTGAAATTAGTCCGAAATTCTTTTCTACATGGGACTATAATAAAGCGCAGTTATAATATCTCAGGCTGTACGCTATTCTCACTTCCCTATTACTTTTCCAATGTTTTGGTTATCCATCATCTTCTTCTTCTTCTTCTTCTTCTTATACCCTCTTCTTATATTCCAGTCAAACATTACTTTTGACGCTTCTAGAGTACCTATATTCTTTTGAAGATGATATGCCAACAATAGTTCATTTTAGCGTCTACTCCCTGGCTGATCATAGAAATTTCTCATTTGACTCCTCAAAGGAGCTCAGGTATACTCTTATCCTTTAAGATTTTAACCTCATTAGTCGGAGTACCCTTTTCTCTCTTTATGATATCCTTTTCTGCCTCTAGTTCTGTCAATCGCGTTTCCATTATGTTTGTATAATAATAGATGAGGAGTTTTGATTTCATGTCTTCAAGTTTAGAAAATAAAAAGAGGAACTATTTAAAAAATAAACGACTATCAGGATCTCATTGTCTTCCATTAGCCGCCTGCAGTACACCATCTACACGTCAGACCCATAAAGGGAAGGGCACTTATGAGTCCTATTCCTATAACCATTCCTACGACACAGAGATTGAATTTAGATATTTTGAACATATTCTATTTTATCTTCTCGTCCTAGCTATTACTACTCTTCTCAGTTGCTATGTTAAGATATTTGCAACGTTTATGATAGTTTAGAAATGCTGTAAATGGTAGATTGCTAGTACTAGTCCAAACATTTGTGCTAGTTAGAAAGTAGCTTATCAGTTTTGGATATGCTGGCATGTCTTGGTGAGAAAAATCAATGTCAAAGAATAATCAGAAAATTTGATGGTAAAGTGTATTAATTCTTCTTGGTTTACTTATATAAATATCCAGACTAATGTAGATGGTCACAAGAATTAAAACAACAAAGAGAAAAAGATATCAAAGACAGAGATGATGTAATGGTCAAATTAGACACCAACACCTGCTATAAAATAAAGTTCAGGCGACTTTCAAAACAAAGTCTGCCGTAATTGTTTTACCTTTATGTTGGAATTGTCCCCATGTCTTGTATAAGCCTGGTTTGGGAAAGCTGGTTCTAAAGGGAATATGTGGCCCACCTTTCCAGTCTGGTTCTACCTCCGTGGCAGGATGCACATGAAGAAATTCTTGTATGTCACTACTAATAATAACGCTATGTCCTCCTGCACCCATTAAAGGTTCTAAATCCGTTATAGGATTACCTGAAGCATCCGATATGGTAAACACAATATCCGTATCCCTTTTTGCTAATATCTTTTCTTGAGACAATTTTAAACTGATTCGGTAATTTCTGTCTGAGGATTCCTTCATGTATACTCCATCATATACTGGCATTACAGGTTTGTGAATGGGAAGACCCTTAACAACTGCTATGAATGTTACAAGTGTCTGTTTCCCTCCTTTTGGCTTAAAATCAACCCACAGTTTGTATGTGCCTGACTCTGGAAACATAAGACTGATAGTAAAGTTTCCATCAGTACCTGCTAGAGTGGGATGGATATGAGCAAAGTAAGAAAGGTCCTGTCGCACAATTATAAGATGCATAAGTTTATCGTGTACTAGTTCGAAATCTCTGACCGGAACACCTGATTTCTCTGCTACAGATATTGTCAGCATAGTTTTTCTTCCAGCCTCTGGAGCAATAGAATCAAAATGTAGATTCACTTTGTATTGATTGTCAGGTTCTTGGTGGTGGCTTTCTGGCTGATGATGTTGACTATGTTTCATGTATTCATGTTGGTTATTAGTTTTCTCTTTAAGATACGTTTGTTTTAGTTTATTATTTATCATACCAATGATATCTCTTACTCATGTATAACTACCAGCGTTTACAATTGTAAATCCGCCCCCAATTTACACTTGTAAAGCCCTGGTCTTATATTTCCCCACAGCTAACCAAAGGTATGAAAAATATGTCAACTTCACAGGTAGACACTAACCAAGTAAACCAAGACTCTAGTCCCCATCCTCATCGCTGGAAAGCATTAGGTATACTCTCCTTGGCTCAGTTCTTAATAATATTGGATACATCCATTATAGGGGTAGCACTACCCACAATTCAGCAGCATTTCAGCTTCTCTCAGGCTGATCTGCAATGGATATTTAATGCATATGTAATTGTATTTGGAGCTTTGTTGCTTCTTGGAGGTCGGCTATCAGATATCATAGGACAAAAGAAGATATTCATAATTGGTTTTGCAACACTTACCATTGCTTCAGTAATTGCAGGTTTAGCGCCTTCAGGAATTGTTCTGATAGTTGCTAGGGCTCTTCAAGGTATTGGAGCAGCACTCATCGCTCCCTCAGCTTTATCAATGGTTGTAAGTCTGTTTGGTACCAATAAATTAGAAATGAATAAAGCTATGGGTATTTGGGGTGCGTCAGCACCAGCAGGAGGAACAGCTGGTGTCTTCCTAGGAGGAATCATAACTGCATGGATTGATTGGCCATGGGTATTCCTAATCAACGTACCTGTTGGCTTGGCAGTCTTGGCTTTAACACCAAAGTTATTACCAAGGGGAGTTAGGCAGAAAGGTAAAATTGACTATACAGGAGCGCTTTCTATAACAGGCGCACTTGTCCTCTTAGTATATGCAATAGTTACAGCTAATGATAGTGGCTGGATGTCGGTGCAGACTATATCCATGCTGGGTATTGCAGTACTAATGTTTGCTTTATTCCTGACCATTCAAAGACGGAAAAAAGAGCCATTAGTTCCTCTGAGCATATTCAGAGTACCAAATTTGTTGGCATCTAATATTGCAATGGCTTTGTTAGGGGGATCATGGATTCCTATGTGGTTCTTCCTGAACCTCTATCTGCAGCAGGTATTATACTATGGGCCTTTTGAAAGCGGACTTGCTCTTCTACCTATGACAATCATGATAATGATCTTGATGATAAGCACTACACCCAAACTAATGAGTCGCTATGGTATCAAACTAAATCTGGTTATAGGACTAGGATTATTGGCCGCTGGAATTGCAATGTTTAGTTTGACTCCATCAAATAGTAGCGAAAACAACACCACCTCCTATATATTTATGCTGTATGTATTGCCCGCATCATTAATAGCAGCATTAGGAATGTCATTAGCCTATATACCTGTGCTAACTGCAGCAATATCAGGTGCCCACAAAGAACAAACAGGATTAGCTTCTGGATTGGTAAACACCAGCTACCAAATTGGCTCAGCACTTGGCCTTGCAATAATAGTTGCGATTTCCGCTAGTCAGACTGAAACCTTGGCGAATACAGGACTGCCTTCTATTGAAGCCCTAAATGGTGGTTTCCACTATGCATTTATTTTAGGTGCTATCATTTCTGTGATTGCAACTGCCGTAGCAGTAATTGGATTAAAGATGGGAACGAAGAAGACAGAAAAGCCAGCTGCCAGAAATTAGACAAGAGGAGGCTTTTTTCTTTTTCTTTTCTTTTTGTTAATTGAAATGAAGTCCTGGGGATGGCCTCAAAATTTGCTAAATGCTAGGAAATTTTTTTAATAACACTGTATTGTTATACTTGTAGATGTAGATGTCAGGGGTATACAGAATAAAAAGGACTTTGATACATAGTAAAAGACGGTCAAGAGTCTTAGAATATATCCTTAGACACCCAGGGGTCAGATATAGGCAGCTTCTAAAGAATACAGGCATTTCAAATGGTTCACTTTCCTATATTCTGAAAAAGCTAGAAAATTCAAGAAGCATAACAGTTAGTAGAACTGATTATAACAGAGCCACAGCTTATTATCCAAAGAACATAAACACTACAGAATTGCATATCATAGAGAATCTCAGAAATAATATTGATAGAAGGATTGTACAATATTTGCTAGGGCAAGGCCAATCTACTTTTTATGATATTGTTAATCACTCCAAAAGAGCACCATCTACTGTATCATGGCATCTCAGTAGGCTCAGAAAAGGAAAAGTAGTAACATCTGTCAGTCATAATGGCAAGCCTCAGGTTTACAAAATAATAAACAAAAATACCGTAGCAAAAATTGTGTCTAAACATACACGTGCTATCATCTAAAGTATGTTATTGACTATAAACCGTTGGTTAGCACTTGCAATTTTATCAAGGTGCCGTTGCTGTTGGCGCTGCCATATGTGGAATTGCTGTTCCATGGGCTGACACGGTAACCGAAGGATATCCACCTTCACTAAAGTTCAAGGTCTGATTTGATGTATTAACTAGGGCAATGTCGCTGATATTATTGGGCAGATCTACATGATATAGACACGAGTTTCCTTCATCTGACAAGTCTAAGCCATCCCCATCAAGAGTACCATTACTTATTGATTTTCCAATATTCAAAGTGTTAAGATTAGGAGCAATTCCTGTTACTACTGTTACCTTTGATGTTCCATCTTCATTACATGGAACTTTTAATGCAATATGACTATGTCCTTCTATACTTGTAACAAATGGCGTAAAATCCATAAGAAGTATATAATCTCCACTTGCTAATTGGCCTGTTAAGGGAATATGTTCAGAGATAACAAGATTATCTAATATGTGCTCTGCATGTTGTTCAGGTGAAGTAGAGTTGGTCGCCGTTGACAGGAGTTGACTGTACGACATATTCATTCCAGGAAGAACCAAAAGAGCTATTACCGATGGAACTACGAGCCAAATGTTGTTCAACGCTTTATCATGAATCATTTGATGACCAAGAGTAGAGTTTGTGACGTAATATTAGTTATCCTCCGTGCCTTTAGTACTAAGTCTTTCTTCAAGAAGAGATCCTTCATATATACTGATGGCATATCACACCATATTTTTAGGAAAGATTGATTGCCATAGTATTATAATTGTTAAATTGAATATTGCAACTTTTTATTTGTAATGACGGCAAGAATTCAATCATATGAACTGGTAACGGTTGCTATCGTTGTGTTAATTGGAGCCAGTGTACTGATGGTGGGAAATGCTGCCCCCTTTGCTTTCGCATCGCCAACCAGTGAAGGAGACGCAGGAGCAGACAAGATGCATATAGGAGAAGCAGATAAGGTACTACAAGAAGGAAGTGCTAAAATGCATATAGGAGAAGCAATGAAAGCCTTACAAGCGGGGGATACTGCAGGAGCCCAAACACATGCTCAAGTTGCTCAAGACAGTCTATAGTTCATCACAACCAACTGAAGGATGATCCAAAAAACTACTCTTTTATTAATAAATCATAACAAGATCATTAATCCAGAGGCAAAGACTGGTTACAACAATATCTTCTGCATAAGAAAGCACAGCGCATATCAGAAGTAATTAGACAGAAAATACAACTATGTTCTGCACAATGTAAAAGTCAGTAGTTAAATCAGAACCCTAGCATATATGGATATTGAAAAAGCATTTCTCAAAGACTAGTGAACCGTTCTGACAAAATTGTAACCTGACTTCTCCAACCTATCTTTAATTTCTTCTTTTGTTATAAATGAAGGATCGAACTCCACAATAACACTGTCTGTCATATAATCCACATCTATTCTTTTGATGCCACTTTCATTCTTGAGTTGCTTTTCTACAATAGCTTTACAAGATATACAATACATGCCAACTACTTTGAAATATGCCTTCTCCATTTCATTCAGAAGTTAGTTATCAAGCTTGAAATGATACTAAACCATTATTTGCTGACGAATTAATCCTAGTTGTTCTTGTCTTTCTGTAGGCTTCAGGGGCTACAACTGTAAACGCACCAGCGAGTAAAGCCAATGGAATTGAAAGCAAAATAGAATACTTATAGAAAATAAGGTCAACAGTTTCTGCAGTTATTATGCAAACACTTTCTGCAGTAATAAGAATTACCAGACTTGTTTTCAATATAGGTTTCAAGTTTTGCTGTTTATACAAATATGGAAGTTTCTTGATTCCAACTGCAAAGTTTTTGAAAGTTGTTTTAAGATTTGAAGCAAAACCCTTCTGACTGTCTTTTTCTAAAACAGAACAACAACTACACATAGTCTGGTTAGAAGAACCATAATTGTATCTACCCAAAATGGTAGCAAAGGTAGTAAAACCGGCAAGTGCATATCCCATAGCGTAGGCTATTGCTATACCTGAGCGATTGAAACCAAACAAGTATAACCCACTATTTTCACCTAATTCTGCAGCAGCAATACACAATATTTCGATTCCAAGTGCTGCAGCATAGATCCCTTTTGCATATCTTAAGAAAGAAACTATTGAAGAAAGCCTAAAGATAAATACAAGATGGGCACCAGAATGGCTAGTAGTATTATCCGATAAATCCTGATGAAAATCAATGCAACAACAAACAGATTTTATGCAGTTTTTACATTGAGTAATGTTGTTGATAACTTTAGTGCATTCCGCTGGTCCACATTGACATTCAGCACATACTAATACCATATTAGTAAACCAATGTATATTCATGTTGCTGAGGGGTATTAAAACATAGTATTTATTTTTGAGATCATGCTCTTCTTGTTTCCTTCATTGCCAATAGAACAAATATACCTAGTGCTCACAAATCACAGCAATATTATGCTGCACTTAACACTATTGCACTTCCCCAATAATTAAGGTCGTAGAGTTACCTAGTTTATATCAAATGTCACGGTTGGGAAATAATGAGTACTACCTTGAGTAGTTAAAAAGAGAAGAGGGACATCTAGACTTGAGAATGTCATGGACTGCTAGCAGGCGATTGTGCTATCCCACTTTGCCACTCCCAAAGCGTTTATAATACCCTCCGGTTCGTCATGCATTCCTATCATCAACATGCCGTTAAATGGTGACAGTACACCAGTTGCATTTCTATCAAATACTGCTATTATAATTCCCTTTGCTTCGGGAGTTGCAGGATCAGATCGAAGTATTTCATGATATGTCATAGCAAGAGTGTATCTTTGTCATACCACATTTCGGATGTTGTTTGTCGGTGAAAATGATAGCAGTGAAGTCAGTGGATTTGAGGATACTGCTACCGTCAGAGGTACTCCAAATCACTACAAGTATTCTTATTGTCATAATATCAATAGAATTAAAGAGTAGATATATAATAACAGTATTTTACAAATGTAAACGGCAAACACTTCTAATAAATAATGATGAAAAAATTATATAATTATTGGGCGTCAAATTCGATGACTCTTGTGAATGCCTTGTCAGAGGTTTCTCTACCATCGTGTGGAACTAGTACAGATTTAATATGGCCTAAAATATATAACATCAGAGCTTACAAATGTAGAGTGGTTTCTCCCTTGAACTTTGCTGTCATTAAACACTATTTTACTCATTTTCTTTAAATTTTCTTTTTATTGATTCTATTCTTCCAGCATATTTTTGTTTATAACCAGACATGCATCCAGTACAACAGAAAAATCGTTCATAGTTTGCAAATTTGAAAACATATGGATCGGCTGAAATAGGACCTCCACAGAATTCACAATCCATCTTAATCTTCAATCCCTTTCTAAGTTTGAACTTGCTATCCTGCTTCCAATTGAGACCTAGTTTATTATTTTTCTTATTTTCATTTTCTGCTCTATTATTGTTTTCACTACCTTTACTGTACTCCTTCTCAAGTTCTGGCCTTAGTGTACTTTCTTTTTCTATGAGTTCAAAATTAAGAATAGGGGATACGGATTTTATGAAACCTACATTGACAAGCCTGGTAAATCTTGCTTTGACTGTTGGAGTAGTAATACCAGTCTCACGTGAGATCTCACGAAATGACTTACGGCCATCTTTTAGTAATGAGTTTAGAATCTGCACATCATAGTTGTCTAGTTGAAGTGGCATGCTTACACTATTTATTTTGTACTATATCCTTATATTATTTACAATTGTAAAAGCATAAACTTATGTTCTTATGTGGAAAAAGAGGGGCTTTTTCCTGAGTCCGTAATTTTTGACTCTTCACTTGTCTGTTTTATTAGTTCTGTGATGGCGTCATGCAGGCAGGAAACCCAATTCACTGTCGGAATATGAAGACAGAAACTTATACATTCTTTCATAAAGAGAGGAAGTATATGGTTGTAATACGATGAATAGTTACTATTAATTTCTTGATTGCACGAGTTCTTTGTTATTACATTCAGAAACTTGGTTGACTATTCTAAACCATTAGCATTTGACAACTCTGAGACCAAAGCAACGATGTCTCTCCCAGGACTGATCAATATCTCTTCGCATTCAGGTGGCAAGTCCTTAGCTTTGATTTTCTCCACGTACCAATTGTAGTCCTCTTCTATTTCGGCCTTTCTTTTTTTATATAACAGTTGCTCAGTCGTTATGACCTCCCTGGCCTCTTTTATAATTTCGTCTCCTTCTTTTATCGACATAATACCTTCGGAAATCAACTCTTCTATGCCAAAGATAAGCTCCATTCTGTCGATAGAGATTCTAGCATCAATCTGGCCTGCTTTGATCAGCTTTTTAATAGTGGATGGGGTAAAGTCAGTTACTTTACCAAATGTTGCATCAGCACTCTCTAGTCTGTCTATGCGCCATACCTTGGATATACGAGGTTTTCCAAGGAAGAGATCCCTGTTCGTGGTAAACCTATACTCGCCAATCCTTGCTATTGTTTTCGCGTTTTTATCTAGGATCTCGTCAACCTTTTCTGATAGACCATTAGATCTTGCCAGCTCAACTAGGTCACGGGTCATGTTCACAAAGTCTGTAAATGCATAAGCTACTTGTTCGTCGTATGTAGTCCGATCATGGAAAAAGATATCACTTTCCCTATCGTCGATAAGGTCCTTGTCCTTGGGAATATCCTTTGGTGTGAGAGGATGTAGATTGACAATATATACTTCAAGCTCTGGAGTCTGAGTAATCATCATGTCATCACCTCTCTTGCCTCCTTTCCCTATATTATTACGATTCCTCTGCAAATATTCCATCCAATAAGTTTTGTGTGCTGTCAAAAGTTCGCGTAGTGGTGTATTGCTTAGATAGCCACCATCCCATAGCTGACGCATGGTTCCAGTATTACTATCTTCAATGTAAGGATGATCTATCGCATATTTTCCAAGAGCACTGGCAAGCACCTGGTCAGGTCCTATGCCATCATAAAATACAATATGCCTACTGTAAGAGTTGCCATATTCAGAATACCATTTACCATTGCTTTCTTTTCCCTTTCTCTCAACAATTGCACCACGTCTGACAGGAGCATGATGTAATTTTTCATAGCTATCAAATACGACAGGCGAGGTGAAGTCTTGAACATCAACACTGGTAAGAAGAAGTCTTGGTTGTCCTTTCTCTAGACTTGTCTTTATTGGAAAGTCGATAAATTTTGAAAGATAATTTCTCAACGGTGTATAATCATACCTCCACCATGGCAAGAAATCCGTAAATGGATTGAGAAATTTCGAACCCATATATGGAATAGATTTATACATATTTGTGACTCCTCTCGGACTAAATGCGAACTCAAAAATCGACCAGAATCTTCTGGCACTTTCCGCATCAGCAATTTCGTGGTTGAAAATGCGGAAATAATCCCAAGAGGCACGAACCAAGGAATTCTTATGAAATAGACCATCTGCTATCGAGGCACACATAAGTCCTTCCCAAAATTCCAAGAGTTTCTCAGCTGATCCCTCCCAGGTGTTATTCTTTAGATAATGTCCTACCAAAATACTGGAATTTATGGCTCCTATTGAAGTTCCTGCAACAATATCAAACAATCTACCGTCTGGACTTTCTTTGCTTGCCTTTCTATACATCTGTTGATAAGTGCCAGCTTCATAGGCGCCAAGCGCACCGCCTCCTTGAAAAACTAGTGCCCTTTGAAAGTCACCCATATCTTGTCTTGCGCCAATTATTTATGACAATCTCCCCAATTAGTTTTGTTATTCCTGTATGTGTCTGGAGAGAACGGGAGGATTATGCATATTTTCATTATCGTGTTTATTTGTATATATTTCAATTCATTAGCTAAGTTGGCTAGTTTAAAATCTACTTTAATACAAATGGTAGAACGCAACATGAAGGAGGAGTTAGAAAGGAGAGATTGGAGAAAGGAAAATGAAATTCCCAAACTTGCGTTCCTAATCACATGAATTAGGAGAATATTTTACATACTGAACTTTTTACATCCGTACTTGCATTTGATAGAAATGATGATAAACTAGATCTTGCAAAACATAACGGCGCGGAGGGTTCTTGAAATGATTCTTTTATTTATAGCAAAGTCAATTTCTAGAATGATTATTATTAAACATCAATATTCAGACCTACTGGTGTTCGCAAACGAAAATATTAGTTATAAGTAGTCCCAATTTGCCTACTCCACCTCCCGATTATTTTCATCTTAGATTTGTTGAAGATCGAATGGAGGCTTGGAGGCTGTCGTTATGTGGGCTTCTAAAATCATGGCCAGTAATACTCATGATGTGACTTTGATATCAGCCAGGAGTTCTTCTATAGGTGAAGAAGGAAGAGGAATCCCATCCAACTTAAACGTATTAGAAACAATAGAACCTTCTTGGGAGGGAACTGCTGCTGAAGAAGCACATTATCTTATGTACAAGAAACTACTAGAAAGAGACTACGGAGATGGTAATGGAATAGTATGGGATAACACATGGCATTGTTTTTCCTACCTGTCTGCGAGGAAATTCCCAAAAATGAAAATAATTCATACCAACCATGGTACAGTAGAGTGGCAAAAAGTTCCGGTTAGGCAGTTGCGGTTTCCTAGATATATTGGACTATCAAAGCTTCATGCTAAATATATGTCATCCATCCTTAAAATACCAGTTAGATATGTCCATCACGGTATCCCTCTTCCTTCCATAGAAGAAACAAAAAACAATAATATCGATAATAGCGAAAAAAAAGGAGATTATCTTCTCTCGATAAATAGAATAGTCAGAGAAAAAGGAATTGAAGACTCAATAGATTTGGCTGTGAGAACAAGAAATGCTATAAAGATAGCTGGTGATGATATACGTATACCGGATCCTTCATACGTACAGATGATAAGAGAAAAATGCCGAAAAACTGATGGCCTAGCAGAGTACATTGGACTTGTAGATAATAAAACAAAGACAGAGTTAATAAAGAAATGTAAAGCTGTTATTGCATGCCCTAAACCTACCTGGATAGAGGCCTTTGGATTATATGCCGTAGAAGCGAATGCCTTTGGTAAACCGGCACTAGCTCTTGCAAATGGAGGATTAAACGACATAATTGTAAATCAAACCAATGGCTTTCTAGCTGAAACTCCCCAAGAGTTAGAAGGATATGTTGACAAGGTTTACGACTGTTCACCAGAATCTTGTAGGCACAGAGTTGAAACACTCTTTACAGATGAAATAATGACAAAAAATTATCTTGAGATCTTCGAAAAGGTAATGGAAGATGAGCCGGCTTTCAGATGGTAATAGCGCAGATAGTCTCTAACTTCCCCATACATTGCTAACGGTCAAGTTCATTTCGCATTTCTTTCCTTTCTTGGGATGTCTTGGCCAACTGCTTTGTAGCATACCATCTATAGATAAATTTGCCGGCTATCATTATCCCTACAATCACAGCCCATACCCACAGGGGGGGATTTTCTACTGTCATTATCATCACTATTGTCATCATTATTGTCATTTATAGATGACGTATACTATCATTAAATATCACATTAGGCTAACCCAAGCCTGTGACTACAGTAGGACAGGAAGTTATAGATATGGCCTATCGTAACTTTGTTGAAACCTGCAGAAGTCCGTCGACTCGCCATATTTACAAGAAAGCACAGTCACAGATACAAGGAACAAACTTCACTCAGCTTTTTTCTACCAATAAAGAGTTTCAGGTATGCCTTGACGATATATCGCAATCTGATTGCTTTCCGGTAATTGATGTTCTTTATCAGGATCCAACTCTTTTGGTATTAAGTTCGGATTATGTTGACACAATCTGGAAGAAGGGTGTGGCACAAGCTAAGAGAGAAGGATATCAAATTGATGCTATGACGTCCTTTGCTGTCAGTCGTATTTTGCCTAGTGGTACTAGGGATGTAAACTTGTTAGTTGCTATGTCGAAGCCGGATGCTGAATGACATCCTATAATCTCATTGCATTAGGAAGACTAAATCCCTAAAAGAGACTATTAGGCTACCCGGAGTGCGAGTCGTCTCACTGTCACCTTAAACTACTTATCGCCCGACATTTTGCCCAGCTTTTTTTAGCGGTGCCCCGCTGAGATCGAGGCTCGAAATAACGAAGTAGTCCTGGTAGTCTGAAAAGCTGGAGAAATATCACTTGGACAAGGAT
>JALZGI010000059.1 GCA_030861105.1 Thermoproteota archaeon | reverse complement strand
TGATAGGGAATGCTGTAGGGATAAATGCTATTCCTACATCTCTTTTTTCCCAAAGCCAGACATTATCTAGTATTAAAGCCAACGAATTTA
Source organism: Thermoproteota archaeon (assembly GCA_030861105.1). GTDB lineage: Archaea > Thermoproteota > Nitrososphaeria > Nitrososphaerales > Nitrososphaeraceae > TH5893. The sequence goes on along the minus strand of JALZGI010000059.1, from coordinate 3,411 downwards.
ATGAGGCAGCGTCAAGTTTGCATCTCTCAGCCTTAATTGGACTAGGTGCAGTACTTCTCATTCTAACGATGTCTATCAATATTGGAGGTCAGTTGTTTGTATCTAGAATGGTGAAAGTTAGCAGAGTAGTTAAAGAATAATGGAGGAAGCTAAGCTGGATAAAGCGAGCCTCAGGTACCAACTACAAAATACAATGGAAAGGAAATCTTCTAGGAAGAGAAAGGTAAACAAAGTTGTTACAGCCTTTTGTATTATTTGTGTAGGTTTAGCGATTGTCCCATTGGGAAGCATCCTGTTTGAAGTAATAAAGAATGGCGTTCCAGCACTCAGCATAGAATTCTTGACTCAGCGCCCTGGATCGATGTTATCAGGAAGGGGCGGCATTGGTCCTGCTATTCAAGGAACTTTAATAACAGTAGGTATTGCCTCTGCTGTTGCAGCTCCCATCGGCGTCCTAGCTGGGATATATTTGGCAGAGTTTGCTGGAAATGGTCCCTTTCCTCATGCCATCAGATTTTTTAATGACGTCCTAACAGGGCTCCCTTCAATTGTTTTAGGTATAGTAGGATATATTGTAGTAGTTTTAGTGATAGGTTCTTTTTCTGTTTGGGCGGGCTCTTTTGCACTATCAATTATTATGATTCCAATTGTTGTTCGAGTTACTGAGGAGAGTTTGAAAGTAGTGCCAAATTCTGTAAGAGAGGCAGGATATTCCTTAGGGATTCCCAAATGGAAGATAACACTACATATAACACTCAAGACTGCATTTGGTGGCGTACTGACAGGAATAGTCCTTGGGATCTCAAGAATAGCAGGTGAAACAGCTCCTCTTATTATGACAATACTTGGGACAAGTCTATTTTTTACCGGTTTCAATGAGCCTGTGGACGCCTTGCCTCTTAGAATATGGCGATTGGCGTCCCAACCATATGAATCAGCTCACTCTCAGGGTTGGGGTGCTGCGCTTGTGTTAATTATTATAGTCCTGCTATTCAGCGTAACACTGAGATTTCTGGCTTGTAGAAAAGGCTTTAGAATCAAGGCAGCTATTTAAGATACAATTGGCTTAACTCCACATTTCCATAACTGCCATAAATTACTAAATTAGGATGTTACAAAGAGTCTAACACAAGAAACACCATCAAATTTTACCAAAAAGATTCAAAATTAACCTATTGCACTATAATAATGCAAATTCCGCCATTATTTGTATTGTCACTACTGGCATCTTAGTCATCGCCTTGGATTTGAGTTTCCTGTCACGATATAGTAGACAGAATCCCCTATGTAGCATGCATGATCTGAAATGCGCTCTAAGTATCTCAATATTAATAAAGCTGAAATATAGCAGCGCAAAGTTTTATCTAAAGATTCTTTTTTATCCTGGTTTCCTTGTGGATTAATTATTTCATTCACATATCTTCTGTATAAAGCATCAACGGTATCATCCATCTCATATAGTTTTTGTGCTGCATTTCTATCTCTAGATTGTAATGCATTTATACTCAAATGAATCATTTCACGTACAGTGTTTGACATTTTTAGAACATATGATTTGTCACAATCAGCAATAGAACCCATTGTTTCAAGTACATCAGCTATATCATAAGAATATCTTCCAAATCTGGAAAAATCATATGCTATTTCCATACATGACCTGATAAATCTCAAGTCTGTTGCAACAGGCTGATAACGAGCAATCAATTCCATTGACAGGTCAGATACTTCATCCTGCATCAGACGAAGATTTTCAGACCATTCGAAAATTTGTTTTTTTATAATTGAGGTGCCTTTTTCATAGGATTCAATAGAAACAAATACCGAGCGCTCTGATAGTTTGGCCATATCCATAACAATATTTTGGATATGCTCTATGCCAAGATCTAAAAGCCTCGTCAAAAAAAGATATTACGCTCCTGGAGCTAGTAAAATATTGTTACTTGTATAACTTTAATTACAGCACTCGTCATCATCATCCAAACTTTCCTGATATATATCGTTCTGTCAGCTCATTTTGTGGATTTTCAAATATTTGTTTAGTTGGACCGTATTCCACTAATTCGCCGAGGTACATAAAAGCAGTATAATCTGATACCCTGGCTGCCTGCTGCATATTATGTGTCACAGTAATTATTGTAAGGTCTTTTTTTAAAGTATGAACAAGCTCCTCTATCTTAGAAGATGCAATAGGATCTAATGCTGATGTTGGTTCGTCCATGAGCAAAATTTCAGGCTGCATGGCAAGAGCTCTTGCAATACATAAGCGTTGTTGTTGGCCTCCAGAAAGCCCAATGCCTGGTTTGGTTAATTCGCTTTTAACCTCTTCCCAAAGAGCCGCCCCTTCAAGACTTTCTCTTACCACCTCATCTATCAATTTCTTATCTCTAATACCATTTAGTTTTAGACCTGCAGCCACATTGTCATAAATACTCATTGTAGGAAAAGGATTAGGTTTTTGAAATACCATTCCTATGCGTCTCTTGATAGTTACAGGATCAACAGCTTTGTCATAGATATCAAGACCGTCAAGAACAACACTACCCTTTGCTTTTGCGTTTGGTGTCATCTCATGCATCCGATTTATACACCTAATAAGAGTGGTTTTGCCACATCCTGAAGGACCTATAATTGCAGTGGCTATATGTGGTTTAATATTCAAGTTAATATTTTTTAGAGCTTGTTTCATACCAAACCACGCAAATAAGTTTCTGATAGTTAACTTGTAACGCTCTGTCACTGCACTATTATCATTGTCACTGTATGAAATGTAACGACTGGAGCTTCCAAGTTCTTTGCTAATTGACAAATATTATGTTCTAGCCAATGATAGTTTCAGCAGTAATATTATTTATTTACAATCTATATGAAGTATATAGATCTTTATGTTATTTTATTTTTAGAAAGATTATCCTCATCATAATCAGAAAATAGTTCTTTAATCGGTGCTTTTTTATCAGCAACAAGAAGTATTTCAGACTATCTATTAGAAGATTATAATGTCAAATTTGGGTTACATAATCCTTGGATGATTTGTTAAATTATAGCACCTTTGGAAAAGAGATCGAAAAATAACACAAAAAAGGAGCAACTTTAGATTTCATAGATTTTATCTCTATAGTCCTGACTTTTTTCATTGGTATCAACATGGTAGGACGATACTTGTTTGGAAAATTGTTACTGCATGAAATATACAGTGTTTTGCACCTATTTCACAATTATTGCGTCTTTGCTAATAGTAATATTCACCTTTGCAAATTGTTATAATGTAATAATTAAAGATGATGTCAGAAAAAGGAAAACAGCAAAAATCAGCTATCATCATAGCTTTGCTTGCTACAACAATAATCTTAACAGCAGCGCTTACCTCTACTTTTATCACTGCTCAACCTGCAGCCGCTCAAGAACAAGGAG
>JALZGI010000054.1 GCA_030861105.1 Thermoproteota archaeon | reverse complement strand
GGTTTGTCTTGTAAATGTGTTAATAGATAAATTACAATCTTATTTTAACTTGTATTTTTCGTGGCTTGCTTTGACATGATATAAAAGCCGTGAGCAGCGATGAGAAATGCCGATAATGACATCTTAGTTGCAAATACTAGGTTCCATGGTGTCTCTGGATTTGGATATGGTAAATTAATATCGTCGAGTCTTATTATTCCTTTCATGGCATCAGCTGTGATAAGCGAACTCCAGATAATGAAATTGTAAATAAATTCATAGAGCGCAATTACTGCTATAGCGAGAACAATTAACTGCAAAACAGATTTTATTGATTGAGGAATATTCTTAACCTTCTCTCCGCCGAGTCTAGTTACGCAATACCATCCTACAACTGACACAATCATCAGATACGTGACGAGTTTTGCAAGCCCCTTGGTAGGGAATTCAGTATTTACAAGAACTTCTCCGACAACAACACGTCCTGTTTTAATATACTCCCCAAGGCTAACATAAATTGAATAGAAAGTAATCGCTGCCATAATGATTGCGCAACAATAAAATATTGAGAGAAAAATTCTTCTTGTTCTGACTTCCTCTTTTCCCTCGAGCGTTTGTGAGCGCATGTTCTCCAGTTGGCATAATGGAAATTAGGGATATAAAAATTTCATGTATACGGGGAATTTGTATCGCTTTTTTTATTAGATTTTCTAAATAAAGTGTTTGGAATTATGTGATGTGTTGTTGATACAGTCTCTTGACTGGGTAGTATTGTTTTCCAGTCGTTGAGAGAGTAAAAGACTAGTACATAATTTCCAAGACGGATTGTGCTTCTTCTATATGAGTTATCCCCTTCTATGTCCGTCATTGGTTTGTCGTGGACAGCATCTATATCATAAAATGGTAGCACAGATTCGACGGGTTGTAAAGTTGCAATAATTGCTAGACCGGCATTTCTCTTTGCCACCTCTCTAAGACGTTTAACTTCATAGCCTTTTAGATGTACTATGCCTGAACTCGATTTTACTTGGATCATCCATTTTGTGTAATTTCTAGAGGTAGCAATAATATCAGCAGCCCCCCTACTTCTCTTTGATAATTCTATATTCCAGCCTTTTGATCTCAAATAAAGGGCGACAACAAATTCTGCTTCCCTTCCAAATTTGCTCCAAGAATATGCGTGTTGCTTAGACAGAAGGAATTCTTGAACCAACCAAGCTTTATTAGTTCCTCCCAGAAGAGATTTACTCTTTACTCAAATTCTGTCAAACTCAACGTATCCGTATAATACATGAATATTGATGAAAGTTTATTGATTATTTCTCGAATCGGATGACATAAATTAGAACCGATAAGGAGAATCCAGTCTGCCCTTGCAGGTATCTATAGTTAGCTCGGAACGTCGTCATTGCTCCGCTACTCTCCTCGAAGGAGAGGGCGCGATCTCGAAACTGTGGGTATGGGTTACATCTACCATAGTGTCACATCGATTACAAATCCATGAAGTATTCTCTCTGCAAATTGGGCATTCCGATACGGGATACAGACTTTCACCACAGCCTCTACAACATTGCTTATTTGGCATTATTGGATCTCACTCTCCAATATGTAATTCCTACAACTGGTAATATAAATACTGCCACAGATAATTAAGTTTCTTATGAGAATATATATATTATCGACTCAAATATGAATTTCTCGCTAATGAGCACTGCTGATACGCTCTGCAAAGACTAGTCCCGAAGAAAGATAGTTAGGAAGTAATTCTATAGATCCTTCCGCTTTCATAAGAGAGAACATATAATAGCCCATCAGGTCCTGTCTCGATGTCAGTTATCCTATCAAAGCCCTTGCCGAAAGTCACTTTCGAGACTTCATCTTCGGAGTCGGCCACCAGATCGGCTAGGCCCATAAGTTGGTCTTGAGCCCCGCTAACTTGTAACCCGGTCCTATTCTCGTTAACTTTAAAAAAATACATTTTGCCATTATTAATGTCGCCGACAAAAATATTATTTTCATATTCATCGCCAAGTTTGTCAGAATTAAAAAATTCTATATCTGTTACACCTATAGGTATGTGCCAGCTAAACTCTGGATCTGAATATATTGAGCCGTCAAACTGAACCAATTCGTTTGCTGTCAAATTAGACCTTGATATTGGTCCCATCACTTTATACCATCCACTATTAAATCCTGGTTTTACTAGATTTATTTCATCATACTTATCCTCACCGTTCTCAGTGTCCCAAAGGTTGCCTGTGAGTGGATCAAATGTTAGTCCAAAGCTATTTCTTATGCCATAAGCTAGGTAGTACTGACTATTTTTAGTATCATGATAATTGTGAGGAGGTAACACTATTTTACCCGATGCATTCTCCAACGGGATTCTTAATATTACAGAGGTGTCGTAATGTAGCTTTCCATTTGCTCTAAGATTTTGAAGGGGACCGGCGACAGAATTGAGGTCGCCTATAACTGTGTAGAGATGATTATCTGGACCTACTTCTAACTTTCCACCATCATGATATGGTCCTGGCATTGCTGGTAAATCCAACATTAGAACTGGGTTGACAAGCTCATGTCCATTCCATTCATACTTATAGATTCTATTCCTTAGCGGCTCATTGTCTTGAGCCTCTGTGAAATAGAGAAATACTGAGTTAGATCCTTGTTTGTTATAACTATAAGCTGCCCCACTGTTGCTGTTTAATGGGTAGTTTCCGACTTTACTCTGAGCAAATGTGGCTATCCCTAATAACCCACGTTCCCCTTCAGTGTTTACAGGCAAAGTGAGAACTGGTTGGTCGCGCAGGATGCTGTTGGAGATAAGCCGAACTTTTCCAGATCTTTCCAAAACAAGGATGTCGTCGTCAACAAATGCCATACTGGTCGGCGAAGATAACATACCAGTTACCACATGCACTCTCAGATGATCATTTGGAAATTCCAATGAGGGTCTTTCTTCCTGCAAATAAGCAGAGAAATCATCGAAATTTGCATAAGACAGGAAGACAATAATTGTACCTATAAGTAACAACAACCCAAACACTAGTGCTATCAGTTGCACTCGACGGCTAGCTTTAGGTTTCACCTCCACGCCCATAATTTGCTGGACTAGCAGTTTATTTAGTTTTTCAATTCATGGTTAGGCTTAGACCATTTCTTCCGGAGAAGAAGCTGTCTCTTTATATTTCAGAGTCTTCTAATCTTCTAAGTGATTGAATAGAAATTAGGTTGCACATAATATGCTATGACCACTAAGCGACAATTATATTTCTCTATATTATTAAATTATAAACATAGGATTGTTTAATCACACCAATTTGTAGTGGGCTCGTAGCGCAGACTGGATTTATTAAAAATAAATACACGGCGCAGAATGGATAGCGCGGACGCCTCCTAAGCGTCAGGTCGAGGGTTCAAATCCCTCCGAGCCCGCTTGGATATAAGTGCTTTTTAGTGGGTTTCAAGCAAAATATGGTGAAATAGAAAGGGTTGGAAAATCAAAATCCAGAAATAGAGTCAGAAGAGCCGGACCCTTGGTCTTTATTTTTGTATGCTATGAAAGCTCCAATGACTAAGGACAGATACAAGACCAGGGTAGCCAAGTTTTTTGACTTTATTGGTTTAGATGATAATAATAAAGAAGGTCAAACAGTACAAGACAAAGCTAGAATCTTTGCAAATAAGCCTCCATAGGATAAATATATGAAAGCTGTTAGGACCATATAGTAAGCATCGTAGAAATTAGAACCTCATTTTACCTGTGTAACACTAATACAATCGATTATGTTTCCCCTTGAAATCCCTCTCTTTTCCCGCCAAAGAGGGAAAAGCTATATTCAACCACGCACATACTACAAGAGGACAAAGCCTTGCAGAGATATGTTGTACAAAAAGAAGTCAGATTTAAGGTAACAGACAAGAAAATGGAAATCTATCGAGACATTGCTTTGTATCTTTATGAAAACAACCTGATGGAAAAGCCCAATATCCACAGTTTTGGGAGATGGTGTATGGAGCATGTCTCTAACGAATATAGACAATCGGTCATTGAGTCTAAAATAATGAAACAACAAGAACAAAGACAGAAACAGCTGCAACAACCTTTTCCGTTGTCGTATACTCCATACTATTCAAGTGAACAAGAACAGCTATTTTAGTAGGGTTCAAGTAAGCAATCAACCTGCACATTCTGGGAGATGCCAGTTTGACTGAAGGAATGAAACATCTCCTCTAGAACTGGCAGATATTTGTCAAAGTTTTCTGGCAAGCCACTAAAGGTGAAAGCCAAGCTCATCTCTCAGACCGGAGAGACAAGGTTAATTGTTCTAGTCCTCAGTTAGTTACCTTCGCTGCCACCCTCATCCCCTCCTCCTTCATCGCCTCCACCTTCACCATCTCCATTTCCTTCACTTCCTTCACCATCTCCATTTCCTTCCTCCTTTCCTTCTTCCTCCACATTTCCTTCACCATCTCCATCTCCGCCTCCACCGTCTGAGTCACCGTCTTCTTCATCGTTTTCTTCCGAAGAATCTTCTGCATCATCACCTGAGTTCACATCATCAGTACAATCAATACTAGGGTCCTCGCAACCCAATCCGCAAAAGTCGTCTTCTGGTTGACAAGTAAACGGCGCTGGTTCATCTACAGGTGAAGAACCAGGTGCTGGGCTTGGTGGAAGAGCTCCTAATCCAAGGGCCGGATTCGACTGGTCATCTGGTTGACATATATTTCTATCATCTAAATGCCAGCCTGTGGCGCATGTTTGTGGTTTTCTTGGCTGCTGCTGGGTTGGCTTTTCGAAGAGTATACTTACGTCGGTGTCCTGCTTAACTATTTCCCGTTGAACTGCTCGCTGTGTAGCCTGATTTACCGGTTGTCCTTTCACTAGGATACCTTCATATGCTGCCTTGCTACTCTGTTTCTGCACAATGACATCCAGCGTGTAGACTCCTGCTGGAAGTTCTGCTAGAGAAAATACATTGGTATTCTTCTTGATTAAATCAGTAAACGTATCTGAAGTAGACTTTACCCTTGCTTCGACAACAGGAAGAACATTGTCAAGTGTGATAATATCTAGTTCTGAGTTAGCTGAAGCAGGAACCACATTTGTTAAATCAACTTTAAAACCGGTGACTGTGTTCGTCTGTCCGTTTTCTTGGGTAGCCTTTAGAACAAGCTCGTGTAGCTGAGCTTGTTGATCGACTCTGGCGAATATATTACTAGGATAAGTTACTTG
>JALZGI010000050.1 GCA_030861105.1 Thermoproteota archaeon | reverse complement strand
TATTTAATACGTTGCGAGGGAGGGCTCGCCACATGAAGATCAGGTTAGTATAGAGGTCTTCCAGCTATGAAAAAGCATAGACTAAAGATCGCCATGATCTTTAGCAATAATGAAAATGTTCTAAGGGATTAATCAATGATCAACTCATTATGCCGAGTCTTCAGGTGATTTGAGCGAGCAATTTGGCTGCGATGGGATGGATTTTGTTGATGCATGCATGGTTAGTTAATTTACGTCATGCATCCACGTTGTATATGTCATCGGTGCGCATTTCAGGATACTGTTGGCATTTGAATACAGGAAATAACTCTATTTATACTACGATTCTCATGATTTGGAATATTTTCTTAGAATGAGATAAGATCCGATTCGCCAAGATTAGAGACGATAGAGTAATAGAGGAATCAAACAGAGAACCGGAATGCCTCTCAATACCGACCCTGGTATGCTTTTGTCCTTTCCCTCAAGGGAATCACATTCGTCTATCCTCTATTAGTGGATTTGAGATGCCAGAGTGTAATCTTAATTTACTATCAAAAGAACGCTGATTAATAAACTAATTTATTTTCGTCAACCTGTCTAGACATGTCGTTCTCTACTGACATGAAGCAAAACATCCATGGTAACCATCATTTTAATATATATCAGTGCCGAACCACCATGATAATTAGATTTAAATTTGAAACGGGTAACTGCAATACTCTCTGACTACGACGGAACACTATGTCCTGTTGCTTCTTTAAGAACCAAAAGTGATAGGATACCTGAGGAGTTAGAGAAGGTATTACAGATTATATCTGGTATAATACCAATTTGCATCATATCAAGTAAGGATTTTCCTTTTCTTCATAATAGGGTTAGATTTGCATCCCAGTTATCATGTGTTTTTGGAATAGAAACCATTGTTCACAATTCTCGCCGTGATATGCACCATGGCGATAGCCTGGATTGCATAATGTCTCGGCGTTTGGTTGTTAATAGACAATCCCTATCAGAGACCTCAAAATTGCTGCGCAGTGTATCTACAAATATTCTTCAAAGTTATGAAGACGTTAGGATCGAAGAAAAGTATACTTCTGACAAGGAGATCTTGATTGGACTTACGATTGATTATAGACACTTGGAGAACTGGCAGTCATTCAAAGAGGATAAGGAGTCCATGATAAGAGAAGCCATTCAAAGCACTATCAATGCAAACATGAAGCCGGATTTGTCCTTCCAAGACCGTGCGTTTCTACAAACTTACTCTAGCCATCCATTCCTAGAGCTTTACGGAGCGCAATGTGACAAAGGCTTAGCATTTGACAATATTCTTTTAGGTTTGGGGGAAAAGGAAAGTGCAAATGTAATGTATTTAGGAGACTCGGAAAACGATAATCCCGCATTTAGAAAGTCACATATTCCCATAGGGATAAAGTCTGACACGAGGGTAAATCCAAGTTTGGATTGTGATTATATGCTTAATTTCAATCAACTGTCCTTGTTCCTGAGAGGTTTATTGAACAATGATTTTATATTCTCAGAGGTCCTGTTACCTCGATGAAACAATTTCACTGATTAGACTTATAGCGGAAATGAAACATTGTATGATAATCATATCCTTACCGTCCATATTCTGATATATAGTTTCAAACTTTATACTACTGTTATAGATTAAGAACATTTATGCATCGCCATTCTTATTGGATAGTGATCGTTTAAAAGATGGAAGATAAAGAGAAAAGGAAACTGAGGCATTATATCTACGTAGATCAGGTTCTTTTTGTTTGAACAAACTTGATAGCATCAGTTATTACGATGCCATTGTAGTCAGATCCATTTTGTATTTGTTACAATCATTAATCAAAGCTAAAGCTTGCAGCCTCGTCTTATCATTCCTACTTGAGCTGTTATTGACAATGGACCAGGCTATCTTTAACACCTGATTTATTCCAACCATGGCTTTCTGATATTCATGGGGGATTGTTTCCTGGATGTGTTTTTGCAGGTTTCCTCTGCCTATTGTTTTGGATATGATAAGTCATTACTAACAGTGCCATGACTTATGTGAAGTATCTTTGCTATTTCCATAATGCTTTGACATTGAGCGTCTAGCTCGAGAACCGAATACATTGTCTTCAAACTTTGGTAACAAGAGCATTAACAATAATACTAAAATCGGTGTGGTAGACGACTATGATATGATTGTATCATATGATACAAACTTGTTCCTACAAAATCTGCAACAGCCCTTCTGGATCCTTATTGTCCCTGATAACAATCTTGTAGCGCGTATTATTTGGTTATTATTATGAGTCCGATGTACTTGATGCGTATCGTGAAGTTAAATCGCTACCCTTGACTAAACACTAAATCATTCGAGTCAAAGGAAATATTCTTAGCACAATCACATATAATCTTGGCCACATATCCATCTATGCCTACAATGTCTGCCAATTCAGATGGAGCCAAGGAAACTAAAGTATCTAACATCAATTTGTTACTTCTCAGCAATTCTTTCAAGCCATCTGCAATATTGAGTACGTTAATACCATCATCTTTATAAGAATCTGCACTCAATTTACCGTCCTGTCTATTTAGCCTTCCATTGATTTGGACTTTTTCTCCAGCCTCAGGACTAATTGTCACAATTATGTAGATGCCACATGGTATTTAATCCAATTATAGGCTGGCAGACGGGAAATTTATAAACCATATTTTGCATAATCCTACATAAGACTTTTCTTTGGATAAAAGAGTCGCATAGAATTGCCCTTCTGAGATCGCATTTCATACATATGGTGCAACATTTAGATTACTTTGATTTGTGACCATTGCTACCAATGTCAATGGTGCAATGCATATTATCCCATTTAATCATCCAAAGAAGAAAAATTCCACTACAGTTAATATCAATACTATTATTGAGGATACCATACTCTATTTGGAAAGAACACGAATAAGAGGAGCATTATTGTTACCAACGACTTCAACTAATTCAGACCAAGTTACTGCAGATACATAAGGATTACCCTTGATTTGCTCTATTACATTAT
>JALZGI010000049.1 GCA_030861105.1 Thermoproteota archaeon | reverse complement strand
GCCCTGGGGAAACCGCGAACTATATTATTGAAATTCCCTGCCATATTGTTCCATGGAGATGGTAGCATGATGGGTGTTGTCAAAGTAGTGAAGTAAAGAATTCACTAAGCATCTCCTCCTGAATATCTTTGAACTAGCCTCCCTAGATTTACATCTTTTCTACAGTGATACATAAATAGCAGCTTGTCTGTCCATCTGATACATTGTCGCACTATATCTTACTCATAAATTGGACAGATCAAGGGATTGGCAAGATTAACGAATCTTCAGATCGTTATAATTCCTTTAAAACATCAGTCGAAAAAGCAGGTGGAAAATTGATTGGAGGTTACTATACTTTCGGAGAATATGACGTGGTTATAGTTATGGAAGCTCCAAATGACGAAGCAGTAATGTCTCTGATGCTCAAAGTTGGGTCCGCCGGAAATGTGAGAACCAAGACCTTGAAGGCATTTACTGCTGAGGAAGGGATAAAGATTATCAACGATCTTAAATAATCGGCTGCCTTTTGCTATCTCAAACTAAAAGGTATCAGGTACAATAAAAGTAAATCCTGTGATAAACTGTTGATGATATCTAAATCATTTTATGTCTATAGCAAAACTCATGTGCTATACCGGCAGTCACCTGAAGATCATGTCATATGCCGAAGTAAGAAAGGCCAGAATAAGATTCGTAGGAATACCTTTGAAGTAATTTATCAAGGAGTTATCTAAGCATTAAATATATAAAATAAGAAGGAAAGAAAATAAAAAGAAAGATTGATAGATAGCTAGATTGAGAAGTATCATCCCACTTGCCAGCATATGTATAGGAATTACGGCAATCGCAATTACATTTCTCTTTGTTTTTATGTCTGATGCAGTGCTAAGAAATGGACAAAGTGGACCAAAATTAACAGGTCTATATGAACAATCTTTGATGATAGAAACTGTGGCTGAAGGACTATCATTTCCAACAAGTATGGAATTTGTTGACAATGAAAATATTCTGGTTTTAGAAAAAGATCACGGAACAGTACGTCTTGTTTCATCTTCGAATGGAACATTAGAGAAAGAACCCTTGTTAAGACTTAGGATAGAAAATGAGGCTGAGCGTGGGTTGTTAGGAGTTGCTATTCTGAAAGAAGATAATAGTATTCGCAATAACCGGTATTCAAACCTCAACGATGGCACAACTACAATGATTGTGAATAATAATGAAAGTAAACCTAAAGTTTTTCTCTACTATACTGAAAAACCAGAATACGAAAATGAAAATAGACAACAACAGTTTCCAAGAAACAAAGTATTAAGCTATGAGTGGAATAAACCAAATAAAAGTCTTGTAAATTCTAAACTAATTTTGGATTTGCCTGCTGAACCTGGTCCGTATCATCAAGGTGGAAGGTTAAAGATAGGTCCTGATAATAATCTATACGCTGTCATAGGTGATCTTAACACGATAATGGGACAACTTCAGAACCATAGAAATGGAACTGGACCTAATAATTCTTCAGTTATTCTTAGAGTAAATCCGGACAATGGCAATCCTGCTGAAGATAATCCATTTGTAGACATTGATGGATTGAGTAGATATTATGCCTACGGTATCCGTAATAGCTTTGGTATTGACTTTGATCCTATAACTGGCAATCTATGGGAAACTGAAAATGGAGAAGAAAACTATGATGAACTCAACATAGTTAAGCCGGGATTTAACAGTGGATGGGCAAAAGTAATGGGACCTATTAGTAGACTTAATCTCACAGATAAAGAAAGTTTGGTCAAGTTTCCAGGCTCTGAATATTCAGATCCTGTCTTTAGCTGGAAAGAACAGATTGGTGTCACAGATATAGAATTTTTCAATTCATCAAAACTGGGAATAGAGTATGCAAATAACATATTTATCGGAGATATTAACAATGGCAATCTGTATTATTTTAAGATTAATGAGAATAGGACAGGTATAGATTTTGTTGGAGAAGAAAATGAGAATAGATACAATGATGGAGACGTCATACAATCAAGTTTACAGCAAGATCTTGTTGCAGATAACAAAGACGAATTAACTAAGATTACTTTTGGAACTGATTTTGGTCGTGTAACTGATATTGAGACAGGTCCTGACGGTTTTTTATATATATTATCATATGAAGATGGAAAGATACACAGAATTGTAAATAAAAAAAATAGTGAATAACTTTTGTATTCACGGCATATGTTGTTATTGTTGAAGGAAGCATGATAGCTATTCCAATAATAATTTACGCCATTCTCTGCACACTAAATAATGCACCCTAATAACTAATTAATTTCTTCCATACGAAAGTGTCAATCTTTGTCCTTTTTTAATTGTGACTAGAGTGATACCTTGCGGTTAGGTTCCATTCCTATCTTAGCTTGCAGTATTTACTATTTCACAATCATTTGATATGTTCGAAGAAAAGAAAGTTAATAGAAAACATGTAACAATAACCGTTGCACTGATGCTTGGTTCTACCATTTCACACTTGACTTTTTACAGTTCAACAGTGCGGTATTAGGGAAGCTGGGTTGTCTGTGCTTTATGGTAGTCCGTTGATGCTTGGTTCTCCATTTGGTCATAATAACGACCAACCTCCTGTATCATATTTCCAAAGGTTATCTCTCAATAAAGTGACCATTATTAATCACCGCTTCGATTTTCTTAGTATTATGAATATCCTCTACCGGGTTATCAGAGAGTATTATCATATCTGCTTGTTTTCCTGGTTCTATAGTACCTACGTCTTCTTCTATGCCCAAAGCCTGAGCCCCATTCTTAGTTGCTATTTTGATAACCTCCAGTGGTGAAATACCAGCCTCTATCAGAAGTTCAAGCTCATGGTGTAAGCTAGCTCCAGGAACCAGGTCGAAATTCGGAATATCACTTCCTGATAATATAGTGACTCCATTATCATACAGCTTTTTTGTAAGCTGCAATACTTTAGGCCAAAGATATTGGTGCTGGGATTCTTTTGTTATGATTTCGTAAATATCTAATGTTGGGTCAACAGGAATATTATTATTTACAAGACCCGATATCATATTATTTATCTCAGGTCCATTTAGGTCTACTAAATCAAGCCAAAGAAGATGGTTGAATGGATGGTCGCCAGAATCTAGAAATTTTTGCTGATTAGCTTCTGATAATAGAAATGGACTTACGGGAACACCGTGCGTAAGAGCATCGATACCAAGGTTGGCAGCATCAGTCCAGCTTGTCATATACAGATGCCCTATGATCTTTTTTTTATAAAAATGGGCCTCATCTATGGCCGCCTTTACCAAGTCCGGAGTAAGCCCCACATACAATTTGATATAATCTACACCGGCGGCTGCTTGAGCACGAACCTCCTGTCTAACATCCTGCTCTGTCTGAACTTCTTTTTCAACAAACGGTACAGGAATTTGAGGAGTATTAAGCAATTGCCCTGCGGTAAAAATTTGCGGCCCCGCTATGATTCCTTCAGACACATTATCTCTAAGGGCAACTGATTGCTCAGTAGGTCCACCAGGGTTTCTTATGGTTGTAATCCCATGAGTCAAAAGCATGTGTAACATATATTCCGACTCATTTTGATTGTATGAGTCTTTGAGGACGTTTGCAACATGCGCATGCATGTCAAACAGTCCAGGTATAATGTATTTGCCAGTCAAATTAACACTTCTGGCTGCAGAGAAATTAAGATCAAAGTTATTTGCTGTATTATTGGACGCAAATACTATTCTATTTCCGTCGATAACTATAGTGGTATTCGGTTTAGGTAATGCACCTGTTCCATCAATTAGAGTTGCCCCCTCAAGTATAACTGCTTTAGTATTATTACTTGTTAGCGTTTGGTTTGACAAAGAAGGTAGAGTAGATTGGAAAGTATCAGTATAACCCAAAGTCATCGTAGGAGAAATAAACAGTAATGATATTGAGGTTATTACCGCTGTCATAGCTGAAGGGGGAAACCTCATTTCATTTGACACCTTTCTTGTTGGTTATTGGGATACTGTTCTGTCGACATTGTCGTCTTTCAAATGCGCATCGGGATCAGGAATTTCTAATGTCACGGTCCCTATCATTATAGAAGACTTTAACAAAATTGCGAAGGGCATTTTCTGCTTCTATAACCTTAGCCAAAGTTCGAAAGTATTCTTTCCTTACTTCTTGATCATTAGAATTCTGAATGTGTCTTTCAAAGTATTCTAACCTTTGTTTCAGATGAGTAAAGGCATCAACCATTTGATTTAATGAAGGTGATTTTTGAATATTTTCAGACATGATGAAATCTCTTGGAAGAGGTGAATATAGTTTTTACGTGATGGAAAAATCAGATTGTATGCAATTACAAGGTAGAAGAAATTGGGGGGAGAAGTAGATGAGGAAGAATCGTTGTTTGGTTAAACTAATAATGGACTTGGCTCCAGAATGATACTTCTATTAAGATATATATTCATCGCATTGCATTTGATATCTTTTTAAATTCAGGGCTCTGATCTGCCTATAGCTGTTATGGAAGGAAAGCTTCCTATCTGGTAAGTAACTATGGGTTTGGTTACGTGAGATATATAAACTATGGTTTACATACTCAGTATGAAAATGAAATCTACACTTGTAGAATCAAAACAAATACAATATAACAAGATTACCTCTCTTTTAGTAGCAATTCATGCGTGGAGAATATTGGGCATAGCCTTTCTATGGGGTGTATCACAAGGAATCTTACATCCAGCCTTCGGGATACCTGCTGGAGTCGGAGATATTTTGATTGGGGTAACAGCAATACCCTTTGCGTATTTTTTGAGGAAAGGATTTAGCTGGTCTAAATATGCTCTTGTAGTTTGGAGTGTCCTAGGTATTGCAGATTTAGTCAATGCAGTCAGCCTTGGTTTAATCACTGCTTCGGAATTTAATGTATCGACCATGACGACATTTCCGTGGCTTTTAGTGCCCACCGTCGGGGTACCTCTTGCATTGATCCTTCATGGAATAACTCTTTACCGTCTGAGGAACACAGAATTTCCCCAAGACAATGAACAAGATTAATCCAAAGTCCCTACATATTTTTCGTGTGAGATCTGTCAGAAGGAATTCGATGACGTTCATAAGTTAAGTAAACATGTAAATGAGGAACATAGAAATCAAAACAGAGCAGCATAAGAAGAGTCATTAACAATCAAATAAAGGTAGCGAACAATTACATAATTTATGCCAAGTTACGGCATGTTAACTAATCCTTCAAATGAAATTTTAGATGAAATTACTAACATACATGACCTAGATTTTGAATATGTGGAAGTGGGAATAGAAGGACCTGAAGGTAATCCTCTAATAATTGAAAAGAAAAAGAATGAAATTCTTAATCTACTTCAAAAATTCAAGGGAAAGCCAATTGGCCATACTGCATATTGGATTGATTTGTGTTCAGATTATGAGTATGTGAGAAGTGCCTGGATTCAGGAAGCCAAGAGAGAAATTGGAATAGCAAAAATGATAGGCATAGACCTCATAAACTTCCATGCAAATCTAAATGGTATGTTTTATGGAGAAAAAAGGAAGGATTTGTTGGATAATATGGTCAAAAGTCTTAGAGAAATTGTAAACTATGCTCATAAGAATAATGTGAGGGTAATGCTAGAAAATGTGCCACTTTCAAATGGGATACACAGCGTAGATGAATTCAAATACGTGATTGATAATGTCACTTCATTATTAGTTCATCTAGACATTCCTCATGCATTTACATCCGGAGGTATGCAGGCGGTAGTTGATTATATAAATGCGTTTAGAGATAAGATAATCCATATCCATTGGCATGATAATCATGGGAATAAAGATGAACATCTACCAATAGGTGCTGGTTTAATAGATCATCAAAGAGCAATCAAAGAACTAAAGAATATTGAATATGATAGAACAATAACTTTAGAGGTTTTCACAAATAGCAGTGATGCAAAAGTCTCTGCAAATAACCTCAGAACGATGTGGAGTATAGAGCAGAATATTAAATG
>JALZGI010000038.1 GCA_030861105.1 Thermoproteota archaeon | reverse complement strand
GAGCTAATCCAGCTATAAGAGAATACAGAGAAAAGGTCAGAGCTAAGAGAAAACTGATTGCTGTAGTATGACTTGTTTACAGATTAGTATGACTCCGATGCTTATTGCTACATGATTGGAATTGTCTTTGTTTCTATAGCTGGAATTCTTACTGTAACTACACCATCTACATATGTAGCTGCACCAACCACTTTTTCACCATCTCGCGTCGAAATAGGAAGTATGATTCTTTTATCCATTTGGTGACCCTGTGTTTGTAATAGACAGACCCTATATGTGTCTTCTCATCTGTTTCCCTTTTTGCCCTAATATGTAATACATCTTCTCTAATACTCAAGTTGATATCCTTCTTTGCAAAACCACAAGGCTCGGACCTGGAGATTAACATCCTTCTTATTAAACAGAACTGCAATAAAAAGTGCAATTCTCTAACAATTAATACCTAAGTACCAAGTAATTCCTTAACTAGAGTAATACATTTTTTGACAACAAAAATGAAAATATCTCCTTGTAAATTATCTGATTAAGAATTTAGTCATCAGCTATTAAATCTTTGCTGTAGAAAATCAACAGGTATTGGAGGTTGTTTCCTTTTCACCTATTTCCTCTTCTTGCTTTTCTTCTAACTGATCTCTGTCATCATCATAATCAGGTTCACTGGACCCTTTCTCATCTTCTTTTTTGGACATTGCTTTCTCCTAGTTTCTCTGGACAAACTTGGTGTCACACATAGTTAAATTTTACGGACTTATAGCAATCTTTTTGAACGATAATGTTTGTTGTTTTTCTATCCTTCTGTACGTGCTATCTATCTTGTTATCACTATTATATCATCTCGGCATTGGTCATTCTGCCTGCAACAATAAATAACCCATCATGCCTTTTCATCGCAGTCAACGTAAGCATACCTAGAAGTGTCACTCTTATAGTCATGTCGCATGTCTGGTATACATAAATAGATCATTTTACCATATATCGCATATGCAATATGTTCTCAAAGAGGGTTGAAATATATGGGATATGGTTATGGCTGTTGCAGCACCAGTAGTTCTCGATCGAGAGGTTTTCTTACAAATGAAGAGGGGATCGAATTATTGAAAGAGTACAAAAGTGATTTGGAGAAGAACTCAAGGTGTAGCTGAAAAAATCAAGGAACTCGAGACAGGTTGAACCAACTTTTCACATACTCGTCCTACATCATTTTTTATTACTAACGTTAGATACTCTCATCTGCTTCACCTGGCATATTGGTTACAAGAGATACTTGTAGATCTTACTCGAGTAAGGCAGGAACTCCTTTTCTGAATTCCTCTTAACTGTTATAATGCATCGTTCTCAGTGAAAGAATTTCATTAGATGTTCTAGATAATGCCTTTGGCTTTGGTTACAACATAAGGATGTTGCGTGCGATATTCATCTCTGTTATGGATCTGCTAGATAGGGTCCACGACATGGTTTTAACTGTCAAAGGTTTAATTTTTGAGACTTTTCTGCTCTGTCTTTTTCTGGCGAAATTGTAATTTAATGGCTCTTAGAGGCAACAAAGAGGAAATTAGGATCTGGCCACTTATTTGCAAACCCTCCTGCAGGCAGAGAGGCTATTATTAGCCAGTTCCGTGTTTGGCCTTTCCTCTCCACCGTAATAATGACCTTCGGTGAACGGAACAGAAACCCGGGCCACCATTTTGCAGGTGTACCCAATATAGCCGTTGGGCTAATAATAGTTATCAGTCCCATCTTGCTATATCTTTTTCTGCAATTATTTTAATGGGTTTTATTCGTACAAGTGCTTCTCCTGCCGTGCTGTTTCTTTTGCCATATGCTTTTGCTTCATCCTTTCCCATATACCGCTCTGCTATTTTAGTGGCCCATTTTAAAACTTCCTTTTGATTGTAGCTATGTATTTTGGCAGTACCAAATATTGTTACGAAGGAAAAAAGAGGCTTCTGATCATCTATGCAAATACTTACCCTATTATTTCTCCTAATATTATTAGCTTTGGTTGAAGCACCATGTGTAGTAAAAATGATATGTCCAATAGTACCTCTTCCTTTATTATTTCCACTATCCAATACAAACCAGACCGGCACAACATGAGATCCTCCATCTTCTTTAACTGTAGCAAGTTTTCCTGTGAAGGTGCCTTGACTAATGAATCCTGCAATTTCTGATTTGGACATTTCTGCCATTACTATCATATGATTTACCTCGTCTGATAAATATGATATGGCTCAGATCTTTATTCAGATAATATCCTAACTAGCCCTATTACCCGATGACTCAACAAAAACTATAATTGTAACAGGCAAAAGATAAGACCTAAAAAAAGGAAGAAATTAGCCATATTGGCTTATTTATTAGCAGATGCTATAGTATATCTAGTAGAGGAAAACGGATGAACCATGAAATAGGGGAGGGAAATAATTTCGACGTGGCTGTTTATAATGGTTACAAGAAAGATCTAAAAGTCAAGCGATATCTTCCATCCAAGAGAAAGGAAAATAGGATCATCGATATAACAGAGTCTGACAATACTTCAAGAGATATACTTGACATAGCAGACACTCCTGATGTTGCCGTTTGGAATAAGTTATTTCAAAATAAATCCAACGTTACAAACCAGGAAAAACACCCAAAAGGTAGAGATAATGGATTAGGAAAGATGACTGGCATAGGATTAAGAAAGGAACAACATAGGGATAAGTATAAGAATTCAGAAATTATCGATCCAGCTAATCAGAAAGACATAGATGATATAGTGAATTCTGGAAGTACTCTGACAGACAATGTATAGCTATTCCAACTGCTGCCAGTTCGAAAGTTTTAGTCTTCTAAAAGACCCATCATGAGGATAATTCAATGACATGTCCTAAAATTTACCACGATTTCTTGATTTTTTTTGAATCGACTAAGTTGATGGTATTTTTGTTCAATCCTACCAGATCAATCACAAAATGTGTTAACAATCTACGTATTCATTTCTTATCAGTATTATGTGTTCAGGAGTGTCCACGAACGAATCAATTGAACTATGCTTTTCTACTACTTCTGTGATATTTTTAGAATTCTATATTGATCAATTGTGTTCTCTTCGACATTTTTGTATATAATTTTGTCTATTAGGAAATCATATGACCATTCTTGTGGGATTACCAAGCCAAATCATAAGCCTGACAATAGATAATTTGTATTAGGTATTTGTTTTAAATATCTTCTACTTACATAATATAAATAATTTCGGATACACTAGGTCATTGAATTGGTGAGGCATATGCCCGCACAACAACTAAACATGCATATGCTATATATTCCAGGGGCAAGAACCTTTGGTGATATCAATTAGAGTTATGGTCATATAGTTAAGGCCTACCCCTATTACTCCTTAGTATTTTGTCATAAAAACTATCAATGAATTCCAATATTCTTGTATGGGTATCCTCATCTTTCTTCCGCATATAATAGTAGAGCTCTTCTGTCGCGGCGTGATAATCTATCCCAATTTTTTGGGCAATTTCCAATGAAATAGACGCTATGAGTAGTTTTCTGAGTACAATATCACCCCCATAATTAACAAGATCTGCTGATAGCTCAGATAATACATTCCTTAGGTTAGAATCAATGTATTTGTCCTTAGATTCACGTGTTTTAATCGAAAATGGTACTCCCATCATCCTTTGCTTCATATGAACTCTCTCCACCATTTCAATAAAAGATTCATTTAACTGCGGATTATGGAACAATATCTGTGATAATAAATCTGAAGCCTCTGATTCACTTACATGCATTTTGTCCGCAATAGAAAATAATACGTGACACGCAGCACATCCATTTACCCTGATTATTGAAGGGTTGGTACTCACATTGTCTATTTCTTGTGAGATTATCTGTTTCGCCTCAGTGTTTGCTCCGTCATTATTGCTCAGCATAATGTAATCAAATCTACTCCTACCTTTAATATAAAGAGAAAATGAACAATAATATGATCAAATGAAAGCAGTATAAGGAGGGCTTACAGAGGCAGGCAAGAGGCATAAGAAATTAGAAAGAGTATTAGAAGAATTTTTAGAGGACTCGGGATGTAAACTATATACTAACTTGAGAAAAATGGTCACGCAGTGCGAACTCCAAGTAATCCTTTTACGTTATGTGTGGTAATATGGTTGTGTGATCAGTAGTAGCAATACTGTCTACGTCGTACAGGAGGAGGGCTATGGAGGTAGTAATATACTAGGAGTATTTTCTACATTGCAAAAGGCTGAATCTTTTAAAAAGAAATTCAGGGAAATATACCCCAACAAATATTCTTCTTCTTCTGATTTCTGGAATATTAGGGTTATTGAAGCAAGATTAGATAGCGAAGAAAAGTATGAAGAAGAAGCAAGATGGTTATGGAATCAGTTTAATTTTCAATAATTCGGAGAAGGTAAGTAAGCTAATAGTAAATAGCATAACGTGATCTGAGGTGGACACATATAGGTATCGATATGAAGGGCTTAGAAACCAATAAACCTAAAAAGAACTAGGGACACTTGTATTATATAGAAGCAAGTCTGGATAAAGAGCAACCAAAAGATAAAACAGTAATTACACTGTCAAGCCTTGAAACAAGAAAGCAAGAGAAGCACTTGCCAACTGTTGGCGCCAACCCATCATTCGTTAGCACTTTCATGACTAAATGTGTTACTTATCACTGACTTATCGATTTAAGTGGTTTCCTTTTTGGGTTGAATAATTCCCATTGTATAAATTTAGCCACCCTTTGTAAACGTAAACGTAACAGAGAATGTGCAGACTATATAATCCATTCATTTAATTTGCCGTTGTTATAACAGGTTTTCCTAAAGACCCAAAGACAGACCAGCAAGATATGGAGTCCTTTTAGATTGGCTGCCGATCATTAAATTAATACTTATTCATGTTTAGCACCCGTCTTATCAACCTTCAATTCTACGTTGCCATCATATTTTGGCTTAATTGCTAGTTGTGATGGAGTGTAAATT
>JALZGI010000624.1 GCA_030861105.1 Thermoproteota archaeon | reverse complement strand
CAAACGAGATGAGCGCAAAGAAGCACATATCAGCAGGCTCGCAATTGAAAGATGTATTATAAGAAAGTAAGAAAGAAAGAAAGAAAGAAACCCAGCCAGCGTCTATTTATTGCTTAGAACCTTTGTAAAGTCGGTACGTTTATGAGGATAAGCATAAAATAGACACGATGTTAACAACAAACCCTAAATGACCAGAACCTGCCTAAAATGTGGGAAAACGTTTGATGAGAGTAATGTTCAGGATCCGGCAGCCAGAAAATATCCTTCATGTCAGGAGTGTTGGAAGGAATGGACTACCCATGCCGTAATGGTAATGAACGAAATGAGGCTTGATATGTCACTTCCGGAGCACAGAAAGTTGCTTCGAAAATATGAGAGGATGTTCTTCGGCCTGGAGAAACCAGAAGGCGAACTTCAGAAAAATCCCGACAAGCGACCTGATGAACCTAGATAGTCTGATTAAATCTAGTTCCGGCTATAAAATGGGAGAGTATCCCGACAGGGAAATTTAGGAAAAAAGTAATCCAAGAAAAAAGGCTTAGTCAATTAGGATTGTCATTATAATGGGTTCTGATATAAAACTTGCACGGAAGATACTAAGAAAGCTCATAGGCCCTTGTCATGACTTATTGCATTCCTAAAACTTTGAGTCCAGACTGTGGGATTAGATCTATTATTTCATTTCTATTAGGAAAGGACAAAATCGCTTCCTTTAAACAATCCGCCAATTTCTCCTTTTGAAGGTTTTTCATCTCATCAAACGTTTTAACGACAGTATCGACCTGCAATTTTTGAATGATAGATGGACTCTCTATAAGTTTTAGGCAATATATCCTCAACATCTCGACTACCTGAGGCGCATCAAAACTACACAATACCGTCATCCAGGTTTTTACCAATACTGAAATTTTTTCTTCTTCAATTGAGGGAATAGCCTTTAAGACACCGGCCACTATTTCATGTTTATCGCTATCACTCAGAGTGTAAAATTCTTTTAGTCTTCCTTCTAGGACAGGCTTTCTAAGATACTCTGGAAGACCGATAAGCGTATTCATGATATCTTGGATAGGATCATCAATGGGAGGAGAAGGTTTCAATTTTTTGTTTATTGTTGGCGTATTCTTATCATCAACTATAAACGTAGCTCCTTTTACCATCAGGATCCCACTCGCTTTGGGGTTATGGTCTGTTTCTCATAATAGGTTTTCTTATTTCTCATTGCAAATATCTCATGGCTTACCAACTAGCCTTAAATATCCACGTAGGCTAACACTCCCAGATGCCATGTACTGTAATAGTCGGGGGGTTCTTTGGCGATGAAGGTAAGGGAAAAATTATTGCCTATTTTGCTAAACAGTATCGCCCTGCAATTGCGGCACGTGGTGGAGTGGGGCCTAACGCAGGTCATACCTTCATGGTTGGTGGAAAAAAGTTTAAGGTTCGTATGTTACCTAGCGCCGCCGCAAATCCCTCTACTAAACTTCTTATAGGTCCTGGCGTTCTAATCAATCCACAAATCCTCCTAGAAGAGATAAAAAACTTTGATGCCTGCGGTAGAGTTTTTATCGATTCCAATTGTGGCATTATTACTGACAACCATATCGAGAAAGACCGTACAGAATATCCCAAAGCAAAAATAGGCACAACCGGAACTGGAACAGGCCCAGCAAACTCCGAAAGAGCGCTCCGAACCCTTCTAATTGCAAAGAATATGCCTGAACTTTTTGCATACATCGAAGACGTAAGTTATTCTGTCAATTATGCTCTTGACAATAACGAGAATGTAATTATTGAAGGGACCCAAGGAACATTCCTCTCATTATATTTTGGAGACTATCCTTTTGTAACTTCAAAAGACGTGACCTCTTCTGCTATTTGTTCGGATGTAGGTGTTGGCCCAAAAAAAGTCGACAATGTCTTATTGGTCTTTAAGTCCTACATTACACGGGTGGGAAAAGGTCCACTCAAAAACGAAATAAATGATAGTGAAGCAAGAGAGCGCGGATGGATTGAATATGGGAGCGTGACTGGAAGACAAAGAAGGGCAGCACCTTTTGATATAGAACTTGCTAAAAAATCAATACGACTGAATAGCGCCACTCATCTGGCTCTTACCAAGCTCGATGTTGTTTTCCCAAATTGTGCGGGGCTAAAAGACTATTCGAAGCTGCCTGCTGACGCTAGAAGATTTGTCGAGAATATAGAACAAGACACAGGATTAGAGGTCACAATGATAGGAACAGGAGAAGAATTAACGGATATAATAGATAGGTCTGCTGGCCTTTCATAACTCTACCGTAGTGTGCCGGTAGATACTAGGCGTGTGGCTCCCGAACCTATAGTATATCTGTACTCTAATAACAAACAGAAGATAGTAACAGGAATGCCGGATCGTATCATGGCGCATGACTTTAATACTGTTGAAAATAAATTATTGAGAATTGAAAGTCAAATCTCCATACTATGTTGAACTTCATAGCATGAATGATTTTGGGAGATTTGTTTGTGCACTAGAGCGTACCCCTTTACCCACGTTTTCATTATCGTTAAACTTAAATAAAATCCTGGCGGTACAAGCCGATATTATAGACGGAAGGCCTATTATCTATTATGTAAAGAACACTGTTGCAAGAGTAGGCCAATATCTTGCATATAGAATTACAGGCTCCTCAGAGGAAACAACAATCGTTGATTCGATAGTAAACCCAAGTTTTGTGTATTCGCCTATTATCAATATTGAAAAACTTCCTTCAATTATGCTGAAGAGTTCTAGAGCAAGCAAGACGTCAGGGTACGTTGCCATTAAATTAATGGACATATACAGTCTGGCAAAAGTCGCTGCATATAAAACAATTTATGATGAACCTCCTTTACCCTTATTTCTGTTTACCAAAGAGACAACTACGATTAACGATTCATTGGCTGAAACTCAGGAGTTTATCCTGGGAGCTACACTAAATCTGACGGAAACGGATTCTATTTCATATTTTTATTATACACTAATAAATGAGGAGCCCAAATTTGGGTATTTAAGATTCTCAAGCCAAAGCCTCGATCGGCCATCGTTTTCTAATAGAATCGACGAGCATGGTTATGTATATCTTAAAGTAATCAGACTTGCACAGTCACATCCCCTAGTATTATCTTATGAGTAAAATCTCGTATTTGTCCTCTTTTCAAGAACGAATCAAACAAAGTTCGATACTGAAAAACAGTCGTATTGTACTTTCAATTGATCCTGCCCAAACTCTAGAACCGAAGGAATTTGCAATAAAGTCAATCAAACATTTGGAGCATTATATTTGTGCGATCAAGTTAAATTTTCATTTGATTTTGCCGCTCTCAAAGTCCGACCTCACTGAAGTTAACAAGGTAGCCCATTTATATGAACTACAATCGATCGCTGATGTTAAATTAAATGATATATCCTATACTAATCAGATTGCTATTAAACACCTCTTGGAGATGGGCTTTGATTCTGTCATTGTCAATCCGTTTATGGGAAAAGAAGCTCTAAGATCGACAGTATTACAGTCCCATGGAAGT
>JALZGI010000589.1 GCA_030861105.1 Thermoproteota archaeon | reverse complement strand
TCCTTGCTGCTACTACAATCTAGCAAAGATATGCAACTACTTAGTGTAAATGATCCGTATTTTGAAGACAAAGAAATCGTTAAAAAAGTTAACTCAATTGTTTTTTGGATTTAAATATTTTCTGTCTGAATCCCACCAGGACTTGATTCTCCCAAACCAATTACAGATAAGTCAGCTCTTAGATATGGCATAAATATTTCACGACACAGCAGAACATGATGCAACATTACATTCTTTTTGAAAAAAAGGCTGAAAATATTGTTGTTATCTCTTTTAGGCGGTTATTGCTCGCTTTGCATCGCCTTCTCTTGCATTTGATCTATTTGGTTTTGAGAGATTTCATCAAATAGGTTACACCAATCCCTACCAGAAATAATAAGGTTGAATTTCTTAAGTTCCGGATGAACACATCTGCCATTCGTTAGGAGGTCTGCATTAACAGGATCAGACGGCGAGAACCATTTACATGATAAACAATTCTCTGATTGCCATGTAATTCTTTTCAATTTGTTTGTGGCATCTTCTGCAGTGTTTGTCATCTAATAATGGTCCCCAAAACGAATTCCGTGAATAAAAGAGTTCTCTTCTAAATAGGTTGAAAAGAGAAATAAAAAGTATCATAAAAGAAGCTCTGGAAGAATCTAAGTAGTACGTACCTATACTGTGATTATTGCAATTCTGCTACCCTAAATTTCTTAATCTCATGATAACTGTACCGTCTGAATTCTGAATATCGTAATTGGAAGGTGACAGATCTAGAGTTTGAAAGACGTTTCTAATTAATGATGACAATAGTAAAGAAACTTTCTCGCCCATTTCTAGTTGAATTATTATGACGTGGTTATTTTCTTCTATTTTGTTTTTATAATTAAACCCAGATGCCCGGGCATAAGAATCCAATGATTCAAACACCTTTTCGATATATATTCTTCCTGAAACATGAAATACCATTTTTCAAAATGGTTCTTTATTTCGTCTACACTAGGCCGAAGTATTTCTTCATTTGAATATTTTTGAATATTTTTGCAATAAAGAACTTACTAGGCTCCTTGACACATAGAACACTCCAGCATTTTGAGCATTAGCATCCCATTTTACATATTGTTTTAATATTTGGTTTATTAGAGTGTTGAGACTCTCCAGTTTCAGCTCCGACTCCGGACGTATTTGATTGATAATGAGCTCTCTACTCGAAGAGTGATACTTTATGTCGCCGGCTTCTTGGATTTTAGATATTCTAGAAGCAGCCCCCTAATTTTGATCCTGGTTTTTGGTTGTGCCTAGGGTTCAGTAGCAAAGGATGTCTCCAGAGCTGTAAGCAATGGACAAAATGCACATTCAAATTACAATTGCAACTACTATATTTTTTCATTTTTGCGAAATTTTATAAATTTATTAAACTTCTCAGCATTTTATTATTCTTCATAAAAAAATGTAAAGGAGACCTATTTGTTAAAAAACCCCAAATTTGCATCTGGTTATGATGTACGACGTTGTTTTCTTAACACGTAGATAGCTTTGATATTCTGTTATGACGGTTGCATTGCAATTATTTTCCAAATTTAATTGCAAAGTACTCCTGCACAATAAATATGTAAATCTTAAGATCTAGCCGCATGGAACTGAAATTAGATTACGAGGGTGCGTTTGCCAATGACTATTGATGTTCCCATCGTTGAGGAAAGGTTACCACTATATATCATTAAGCCTGCTCAGGTTCAAATAAGACATTATGACTCTTTGTCACAACAGGAATCAATTAAAGAATTATCATTAAGCATTAGAAAGCACGGTCTTCTCCAACCCATAATTGTCAGACCTATCGACCAAGGATTTGAAATAGTAGCCGGCCATCGAAGATTTTATGCAATCAAATCACTGCGCTGGAAAGTCATCCCCGCATTGGTCAAAGATCTGTCCGACAGAGATGCATTTGAGATTCAACTAGTTGAGAATATACAAAGAAACACTATGGATCCAATTGAAGAAGCACAGGCATTTAAAATATATGTTACAGATCATGGCTGGGGAGGAATAACTCACCTAGCAAATTCAATAATGAAAAGTGAGCAATATGTTTCAGGAAGGCTTCAACTCCTAAAACTTCCGCAAGATGTAATTGATAAAGTAAAATCTGGCGAATTGAAGGTTTCTCATGCAGTTGAACTTCTTGGAATAGAACACAATAGTCGTGAAATAATAGCAGAGAATATAGTCAGCAAAAATTTATCGATAAAGGAGATTCGAAGATATAAGCACCAATTGCCCACTGCTAAAGATAAAGAAACAGTACAGTATACCGATATGAAAGAAGAACACGAGCTATATATCAATAATGAACTCAATCCTAATAACGACTTTCTTTTCCCATTTGATGATAGCAGATATTATGAACATAAACTATCACGCTACAAAATCGTATTTCTTAAGAAAGTACAATTATCATTAAAAGCCTCATTATCAAGGACTGACAGTTTGATACACGAATATGAAGAATCAATCGCTCCAAAGATAGAGAGGTCTGGCTTTAACACAAATCATAATGAAGCCGGTATGAATGGCCATGGTGACTACATTCGTAGGATGCTTATGCAATTTAGACTCGGTATTCATTCTATGTTAGATGAAACAATTCGCTCATCTTCCGACCTGATTAAGGATGAATCCAAATAGAAATGGAGATAGATAATAGATTACCACTTGACAATAGTTGTTTGCCGTTATTATAGATAGTCAGTGGTAACGTCCCTTAGTGGTTGAGATTATTACCCCTATCATGAAAATCAAAGTTGAAAGTTACCAGACGTCGGGTAACTTTTGTGCTTCTAAAACTCAAGTAATGGGATAGAGGAGCTTGGCGTTCAGATTTACCACGCTTAAAGTCTACTACTTGCATTTTTTATCGTAATATCATAGAGATTATGTCAAAAATAGCATACCGCATGATCGATTGCTTAATAAGTACGCCTCTAGGTATGCAATTATTCAATGTCAAATGAAATCAATAGTTTAGATGTCGTAATTATTGGAGGAGGGCTTGCAGCTCTTACGACTGCTGCGCTGCTTGCCCGTTCTGGGAAGTCGGTAACATTGTTTGAACAGTCCTCTAAAGAAATTGGAGGTCGTGCAAGGACTACAGTAATTGATGGTTTCCACTTTAATCAAGGGCCGCACGCCCTATTTCTCACCGAGGCAGGGGACTCAGTTTTAAAAGAGATAGGTATCCCTTATACGGGAGGCATTGCTGCAAGCAAGGCTTATTTAATAATCGGTGGCAAGAAACATGAAGTTCCGGCTGAATATAGCTTTCTATCTGGGGAGAGTAATGAGAGTTCGGGTGGATCAAATGCGAATCAGTTCTTTAATTCACTTGCCAAGATCGATTTTTCAGAGCTAGAAAATGTCGCTGTACAGGAATGGTTAGACAAGAATATTCACGACAAAAATTTTGCTGAAATAATAAAGACACTTGTGAGACTAAATACATATGGAAACGATCCAGATATTCAAAGTATAGGATCTGTACTTCGCCAAATCTATGTAGGTAGTAAAAGTGGAGTCATGTATGTAGATGGAGGCTGGCAGACATTTGTAGACGGACTTCTAACAGTAGCCAAAAATGCAAACGCAAGGATTATCATGGGGAAAAAGGCAACTAAGATAAAAAGGGCTGATCCTTCTGGGTGGCTTATTACGCTATCTGACAAAACCCAAGTATCCGCAAAGATAGTTGTAATAGCAGCGGGTCCAAAGGATGCCTACAGCCTTTTCGAAGACAAAGAAAGACCAGAGGTACTCTCAAAAGCAGCAAAAGAAACAAAACCTGTACGGATGGTGTGTTTGGATGTTGCTCTTAGCAGCCTTCCAGACAAAGATACATTGTTTGCTCTGGGAATAGACCGTCCACTATATTTTTCAGTTCATTCCGCACATGCAAAGCTTGCTCCTGAGGGAGGGGCACTAATCCATGTTGCAAAATATCTTGGTACTTTAATTGAACCCAAACCAAGAGAAGACCAGCCAGAGTTAGAGGAGGTCCTTGATTTACTGCAGCCAGGATGGAGACAGGTACTTGTTAAGAAAAGGCCATTGCCCAACATGGTGGTGTCTAATGCTCTTGTAACTGCTGCTGCAGGTGGACTAGCGGGAAGACCCGATCCAAAGATTGCAGACAATTTGTATGTAGTAGGAGACTGGGTAGGCAAAGAGGGCTTGGTATCTAATGCATCTTTTGCTAGTGCAAAGCGTGCTGCTCAGCTAATTTTGAATGGGTGAACTATTTTTGCCCTAATCATGATATTCAAAATCAAAGCGATATGCTAACGGCATGATGGCAAATCTTTTCGTCTGAGTAAATATTTACCTCTCAAAGCGGGTAACATCATACTTCTTATCTGTAATCTTAACTTCTTATCCTTCAAGTTTACACTATCAGGATTTACTATCAGATGCAAAGCAATACCATTAGATAATGCAAGGAAGGCCTTTGCTTTCTCTCAGTCTCCTCAGGATTGAATTTGTTCATCCTCTAATAGGTTTTCAATAGCACTCACAACTTTCTCAACACAGATCTCTAATTCCTTTCTAATCTGTACCGCACATCTGTAATTGCATATAATGATTAAGTCTCAAATTGTATGACAGATAAACTTGTATCATTGGAGGTAAGGATTAGTCTGAGCGTTTGCTATTATTATTATTGGTAACACTAACCTGATACTCTAAGTGAGGATGTCAAAGAATTCGCAGCAAAGATATATTTTATAGGGCAGAGAACCATCTTTCCCACAATAATTACCTTGCATAAGAAACTAATTCACCTTATATTATAGTAGACACAGTTATTATAATCATGCAAAAAGATAGGCAAAATATAAAATTGGTTGGTTTATTGTGTCTGAGCGTCACCCTTATCATAAGCCTAACATCGCCTACGTCTTTTGGCTTTGCCAGCGCTCAAAACAACACATTAATGCAACCCCAAGTAGTACAGGATATGGCAACAAACGCTACGAATATCGTTTTAGTCCATGGCGTATGGGCTGATGGATCTTCATGGAATAAAGTAATTCCTATTCTAAAGAACGCGGGACATCAGGTTATTGCTGTTCAACTTCCTCTCCATTCTCTGGCAGATGATGTCGCTACTGTAAAGCGTGCAATTGACCTAGTTGGCGGACCTGTGACTCTTGTGGGACATTCATATGGTGGATTTGTGACCACAAATGCTGCTTATAATAATCAAAACGTAACAGGGCTTGTCTACGTTTCAGCCTTTGCTCCTGATGAGGGTGAATCCACCGCGAATTTCGTCGATGTTGCAACACTACCTCCAGGATTATTGGTTTTCGATAGCGGAGGATTTGTGTACATAAACCCAGAGATGTTCCACGAAGCGTTTGTTCAGGATGCAAATGCGACTGAAGCTGAAATCATGGCCGTTGTGCAGAAGCCAGCTCATCAATCAATTCTTGGCGAAAAATCTGGCCCTCCAGCTTGGAAGCAACTTCCCACATGGTTTGAGGTGTCTGAGGGCGACCACATTATCCCTCCTGATGCACAACGTCAATTCGCACAGCGGATGAATGCTACCACTATCTCACTTAACTCTAGCCATGCGTCACTTGTATCACACCCAGATGAGATCGCCCAATTAATCCTAAATGCAACAAAAGGAAGTACTGGGTAGCATATAATTTGAATGGGATTAACAATGTGTGAAACTAAGCATGAGTGAAATGGAGAAGTTCATACTATGAGTTCAAGCACGATCACCACCAAGGATGGCACCGAAATCTACTACAAGGACTGGGGCAAAGGCCCGGTCGTAACGTTCTCGCACGGTTGGCCTCTGAGCTCCGACGCTTGGGACGGCCAAATGCTTTTCCTCGTGCACAACGGCTTCCGCGTGGTCGCGCACGACCGTCGTGGACATGGACGGTCAGGCCAGGCCTCTTCGGGGAATGACATGGATGGCTATGCTGACGATCTCGCAGCCGTGATCGAGGCACTTGATCTCAAGGACGCCATACTCGTAGGCCACTCCACCGGTGGCGGCGAAGTCACCCGCTACATCGGACGCCACGGGACAAAGCGGGTCGCCAAAGCGGTTCTCATCGCCGCCGTGCCTCCGATCATGTTGAAATCCGCGGCCAATCCGGAGGGGCTGCCGATGGAGGTCTTCGACAACATGCGGAGTAGCCTGACAAAGGACCGCTCGCAATTCTACAAGGACTTGGCGACACAGTTTTACGGAGCCAACAGGCCGGGGGCCAAGGTCTCCCAGGGCATACTGGATCAGTTCTGGCTTTGGAGCATGCAGGCCGGCCTCAAGAACGCCTATGAAAGCATCAAGGCCTTCTCAGAGACCGATTTCACTGAGGACCTTAAGAAGATCAATGTCCCGACCCTTGTCATGCACGGCGAGGACGACCAGATCGTTCCCGTCAAGGACTCGGCTGTGAAAACAGCCAGACTTATCAGGGGCGCGAAGGAAATCTACTATCCGGGCGCACCGCACGGCCTCACAGCCACGCTTCAGGATCAGGTCAACGCTGATCTGCTGACCTTCCTGAGATCCTAGACGTTGCAGTGAAACCTCATCAGGCGAATTGATGAAGACCTGGCTGCAAATCCATGTTGCATCCTTGTTGTAGTGGAGAGGGGGTCTTTATTTTCACAATTCAAAAACATGTCAGTGACAATGAGAACCCAACAACTAATTATGAACACACTAACATGATTTTCAGACGCAATGCGCGCGAATCACACTTAAATATCGGTATATCTACGTTCAATGTCAGTGGTTAGACCCATTCCATTAGTAGCAACCACATATTTTGATCCTGATCTCTCTCAGGACATATGTTAGGAAAGAATATGGAGCTCTAGCTGGTCAGAATACATAATGTGATAGATGTAAAGTCTGGGTTAGAGTACAGCTACTTCAAGAAGAAATTATCGCCTAGAACATATACCAAGAGTTGATTTTATTTTTTGGCTTGAATTTACTCACATAATCATAGTACATTAGGAATTATACCTACCTACCTACTTTTCATCAATAGTGATAAGAAGTATTGGCGCGCCAGGATTAAGTGACAACTTGTATTACGACTCTTGATGCCTCCTACTTGCGACATAAATCTAGTAGCTATTACCGCATCTTGTTAAGATTCGGTGCTATACTATGGCGGAACAGTAGATGTACCCCGTATCTCTCCATTTGGATTTTCTACCGTGTGAATATTCATGTATAACGAACCGTTGGCACCAGCAAATGCCAAATCCGATACTTGCTTGCCTTGCATTGGTCCTTCGAGTTTATCAGCTGTAATTGTACCAGTTTCTAGTACCTCGTCCCTAGGAGGGTCGTATTTGAACATTGTAAATACTATAGGTCCATTTTCACCTGGTTTACCGAAATGTATGTGTCCTGCAGTGACATCCTGTATGTTCGTAGCATTTACACTATACGTTATCGAGTCCCCTGCTATAGTATATGGTGAAATCTCGGCCAGGCCTGTTGCAGCGGTTTGAACTGGAGGGACTTCTTCACTGCCTGTAAGGTTGAACCCAAATTTTGCTGCTCCTTGTGCTAACGCCATATTTGTCAAACCATGTGTTGCTGCTGTTATTGCAAGAGTTGCTAATATTGCTGCCATTGCCGCTGCGATACTGAAAATTGGTAATTTCACTTTCTTAGTTTTATGATGAGTAAGCATAATAGTATTTAAGGATGATTCTCAGTCAAAATAAAGAAACAACCACCACACCACCACCAGTCATAAACCTAAACTATTTTCTAGTCTATGCGTGCGTGTGAACTATCATAACTAGAAGGTATTAGTGAAAGCTACTTATGTGGGTATTATGTCAATCTTGTTTCAACATTACACACAACTATTGCGCACAACAACGATTATTACACATAGAGCAAACAACAAAGTAAGTAATGGCCAAAATTGCATTAATAGTCGGATCAGTTAGACGGGATCGTCAGGGAATCAAAGTTGCTCGCTGGATGAACGAGAAGTTGAAGAACCGTAACCACATAGTATATTTTATTGATCCCCTAGAACTGAATCTCCCTTTGCTTGACAGAATGTATAAGGAGATGACAGATCCTTCAGAGAAAATGAAATCACTTAGAAACAAAATAAATGATGCAGAAGGATATCTAGCAGTAACTCCTGAATATAATCACAGTACCTCTAGTGCGATGAAAAATACTTTAGACTATTTTTTAGAAGAGTATTACTTTAAACCTTCGGCCATTGTTTCATATTCCCCCGGAATATTTGGTGGAATAAATGCAGCACAGCAGCTCAGACTTATATTTGCAGAACTAGGAGCTCCGTCTATATCCTCATCCTTCCCAATACCGAAAGTCTATAAGGTATTTAGTGAAGATGGTAGACTAATTGATGAGGCATATGACAAAAGGGTGTCAAAATTTCTTGCAGAGTTTGAATGGTATATTGAAGCCTTAAAGAACCAAAGAACAAAAGGGACACCCTACTAGGTAGATACGATCTAATTGAATTATCTTATAGAATAGTGCAATAGCCGGTTGCTGCCCTAGATAATATGTGATGGTGTAATAGCTTGACTAACACTTAATATTAATATGAGTAGTAGAACCGTAAAGTATATCTCAATATTTTGTACGTCTACTACTGTTTTTTCATAAATCAAAAAAATATGAAAAGAATGAGTGATATGAACCAAAGTTTATATGAAATGATATTGGATGGAAGCACAAATGACAAGTGCTGCTGCCTCTTACAGATGTGAAGAATGCGATACCATATTTGACTCACAACAAGAGCTAATTCAACACGAAATCTATGCAAGATATAGAAGACCGGGTGTTTGCTGGCAATGATAGATCTGTAACCAAGAGTAATGCTGAACAATCCATAATCTTACCTTCGTTTATTACGATATTATTGGTTAATCAAAGGATCCAGAATCGGAAACACAAAGAGTGTTTGGTATTTTATATAGTTTAGCCTTCTGTGAAGGCACTTACAAACAGAATCCTAGAACAACCAGTTTCGTGTGAATTTATAGAAAGGAAAGAAAAGTTATAGAAAGGAAAAAAATTAGTCCAGAATGTTACTCAACTTGAGATCAGGGGAGATTAGATTGTTTCGTATTTTTCAGCCATTTATATATTTCAGCAAGTGGTATTTAACAAATAGGGAGAACCGCCTTTTTCTGAATCTCTAATTCCTGCAAAACCATAGTGAGATGATTCACATCTCTTTTCACTTTTATTTTATTGGTTACTCTAAACATACATACACTATTCTACATAATGGTTGCGAATCAACTGATCATAGATTCTAACTGACTTAATATTGATAAAATCAAGCATCCATTTCAAGTTGTTTCTCTAGTCGTTTGATCATTTTTTGAACAAGGCCATCTAATCTATCATTAGGAATCTCGTTACCTCTATTTTCTCAAGAATCTACTCTATGCAATATATCTACATCGCATATCATGATTTCTGTCTTATATGCCTTGGAGATTAACTATTTAACTATTTGAATATGTCTTTTGATGAAAATGCATGGTTGAAATAGGTGTAGCTGAATACTTCGACATAGGAGGAGCGCTTAGAATAATTGGTACAATGTTTGTGGTACTATATTACTCACGAAAGCAAGCACAAGGCCTATCAGCAGACATAGGAACAAAGATTCTAAACGACTTGGACGAGAAGGTTCGCAAGATGTCAGAGATCATAATCGAAAAACCATCAATGCAAAAAGTTATATATAAACTTGAAAAGCCAGATGAAGAATTAGCATTGTATACTATATCTTGTTTATTTGTTCCCATGTATATGCTATGCATCAAAGAAAAGTGCTTGATGACCATGAGTGGACAAGATGGTTACATTGGATGAGAAATTGCTTTAAGTATGGAACTATAAGTGAACAATGGAAGCGAACACAGTCAGAGACATGGTTTAGTGATGATTTTGAGAACTTCCTAAACGAAGAAATAATGCAAAAACCAGGGTCTAGAACTAAAAACTTCTAGCCTTTCTCCAAAACCCATTCTATACAGTATTTCTATGATTCGTATCGATGTATAGTCACTTTGTGTGTCTAAAATATTTGTAGTATGATTTGACATTTGATATTTTGATATACAAGAACCATTTACATATGAGAGAAGTAAACGAATAGGGTGCTGTGCAAGTATAATTTAACATTAAATAGTACTCTTTGCAGTAATAGTCATGTCTAATACCTCTAATAATGTACCAGATTGGAAAGTGTCAGGAGACTGGTTTGATGTTTGTAAGTGTAGCATACCATGCCCTTGTGAGTTTGCTCAGGCACCAACATATGGTGACTGTGATGTGGTATTGGCATACCATATTAGAAATGGACATTATGGCGAAGCGGCACTTAACGGCTTGAATGTATTGACGCTATCGTACTTCAAAGGGAATATCTGGGCTGGGGAAGCGAGAGCAAGTATTGGACTATTTCTTGATGAAAAAGCCAATCCACATCAGCGGGAAGCCTTGAAAATGATCTTCAGTGGTAAAGCAGGTGGTTTTATGGCTGAGTTTGCAAAACTTTGGGAAAATATAAGAGGAACTGAATTTGCTCCAATCAGGTTTGAAGTCTTAGATGATCTTTCTCGCTGGAGTGCTGAGATCCCAGGAAAGGTAGTTGCAAAGGCTGAGGCGCTGTCTGGACCTATGACTCCACCAGGAAAAAGAGTACAGACAATTAACCCACCTGGTAGTGAAACAGGACCCGGTGCTATTGCAACATGGGGAAAAGCTATAGCTGATGAGGTAGATGCGATGGGTTTCAAATGGGAATGGAATGGTAGGTCAAGCAAGCATATCCCATTTGACTGGAGTGGACCATGACCCTCTCTATTTTTTTGTGATTGCTGAATAACAGATCAAGTAAAACTAGGCAGGTTACGAAGTAGGCAGAACGCCCCCTAGCCCACGGTTGCAGCGGCCGTGTAGTCTTGAGCAGAGTTTTGGTTTGACAAAAGAAACTCTCACTTGACCTGTGCCTTTGAAAGGTTTTGGATTTGAGCCAGACTTTGAGCTGCAACACAGGTAAGGGTATTTGTTGACTTCACCTGTTCGGTCTTACCGAGAGTAGTTTGAGCATGTTTTGTACTACGGCGCTGGATTAACTAGAAAAGTAGTCTTATCATCATCTTCATCATCTTCATCATCTTCATCCTCGTCCTCTGCCTGTTCCTCTAACTCCTCCCTCTCCAACTACTCTTTTTGTCGTTTTAAAGTTGCTTGAGATATATGTCCATCTTTTGGCTTTGGTAATTCCCCGCTTTTTAGCATGGCCTGAACCTTTCAATTAAGTTTTTGACATCTGGGGTCTTGTCTTTGTTTATCACTTCTTCCCTAAGTTGCCTTCTAACTATGCCTCCCTATTTTCAATCTTCGAGACTTTTTCTTTAGGATACTTCAGGATTGACTCTTAAAATGAATAGTTTGTCCGTAGGTTCGGGGGGGGAATTTCGATGAATCTATTTTAGATACCAACCAAAAGGGCTAAGACATATTTGTTTTCATAAACAATAAAGGAAGGGTGAGATTAAATATTGCCAACATGGATGATAGATCGGAATTACCTCCCGTTCCATCAGACGATGTAGATGTTATAATGAAGAAATCTCAAAACAGAATGTGGAAAACACTAAATGGAGAACCACAGTTTATAATTTCTGTTGCTGAGACACAAAATGTTTTGGTTAAATTTGCTGGTTCAAAAATAAACTTTGTCATTTTGAATGTGGATCTTGTAGCATCGACAAAGCTATCAATGACACTCCCTTTAGACAGACTCACAAGATTGATTCAATCCTTTAATCAAGAAATGTCTCTTATCGTTAAGGATTTTGGGGGGTTTGTTCTGAAATACGTAGGAGACGCAGTTCTTGCATTTTTTGTTGTTGTTTCTGGCTATGAATCTGAAGGAAAAGTGGCATGTACTCGTGCTATATACTGCGCAAAATGCATGCTTCAGGTGGCGCATAGGGGAATAAATCCGATTTTGAATCAATATGACTGTCCTGAAATGAATATAAGGATAGGAATAGATGTAGGCGAAAATGCAGTAATACAAAGCGGTTGGGATATTCATCCCGACCTGACTAATGCACAAGAAAATGGCATCAATAATAGCATGAACAAGCGAGGTCAGCCTCTTGTCAAGAAACCAGTTTATGATGTTTTAGGATACAATACAAATCTTGCAGTAAAAATGACTTCACTAGCCGATCCTAATCATATGGTAATAGGCCAACTAGTTTATGATACTTTGGATGACAACCAAAAATCGTTATTTCAGAAGCTTGTTATAAGCTCAGAAATATGGAATTATGTTATCAACAATACTGAAAGAAATAGATACAATGTTTATACAAACAAGAAGTTATAGCGTACGGTTACAGTGATACGTCCCAACCTGAAGGTGATCCAATTTTAGGCAGATGATTTGACATTTATGAAAGAAAAAAAAGTCTTTGTTTGAATATATTTGCTCTCAGCTAGGTAGTTTCAGAGCATAGAAGATCATTAACCTGAGGTAAATTTGGTGTCCTAATTTAGTGTCCTAATCCGAGTCTTCTTTACCCAGAGGTTTTAATGGCATGTGACTATACTTTTTCGTACATTTAGTATGGAAGCCGGAATACTCTTGCCACAAACTGGAGGAAGGAATATACATTCAATTTCGCTGATTCTATTCTGTGATTACTTTTACTCAATAAGAATTCTCATAAATACAAAACAAAACTATCTATATGTGTATCACAAGAAATCATCTTTTCGGTATAACGCCAAATATAAATGGACTTTGGT
>JALZGI010000572.1 GCA_030861105.1 Thermoproteota archaeon | reverse complement strand
AAAGTATCCCTAATATGCGTTCAGAATCCAGTTATAATCATGTTTCTTGATGGAAATTTTGTTGATAAAATCATAACTGGAGACTGCAAGAATGTCTTAAAAGTTATTCCTCCAAATTCTGTTCAGCTCACTATCACCTCTCCTCCTTATAGAAACGCTATAGACTATGATCTACATGTTTCAGGTAGCGGTCGTTATTATCGGGGAAAGACTAAGATTGGTACCTCAGCATATTTGCAAGAGATGTCTGAAATTTTCAACCATCATGTTTATCGAACGACTAAAGAGGGAGGGTATTGTTGTATTGTCATTGGGAATGAAGTGGTAAATGGCACAATTTTGCCACTCCCACATATGTTGTTGTCAAAAATTGTGCAACCCTCAGGAAATTGGAACCTTCATGAAGAAATCATTTGGCACAAGGTTACCGGCGGAACTAATAGATATGGTTCGTTCGTTATCAACCCTTATCCAAAATACTATAGAGCTAACATAATGCATGAGTTTGTTCTTGTTTTGAGGAAAGGAGAAGTAACCACCGGAAGGACAAAAAGAAGCGAATTGTTACCAGCTACTCATGAAGAATGGACAAAAGAAATAGCAAATTCAATATGGCATATACCTCCGGTTCCTCCCGGATTCATTGAACATCCATGCCCATTTCCTGAGGAAATTCCCTATCGTCTAATGAAATTGTACTCCTATGAAAATGATATTATACTAGATCCATTTAACGGAAGCGGACAGACAACTAAAGTAGCCTTTAATTCACAACGCCACTATATCGGAATTGAAGTGATAGAACAGTACAGCAGATTAGCTTCATGTCGCCTTGCCAAGGAGAAGGTTCACATAAGACCAGAGGTGTTAATTGTGAATTGGAAAAAGATCCCTTCCCATTATAGGAATTAGGCCCGTCCCGCTGAATGTAATCTATACTCAGCTTTTTGTATTTCAATACCAATTCTCCTGTCTAGCATATGGCATTGATTTTAGAGATGTTATTTATGACTTGGGATTACTTCTTTCGATTTGCTGGTCCTAACAGGAATTGGAGTTTAGGACAATATCGACAGGATTTTGGCTAAAATAAACTGTTTTATAATTCGTTCGAAACAAATGACCTTAATTGATAAGGATTTGTGGATCGGTAGGTGAAAATAGTACAGAGTCCCTGGAAATTCAAATAAAAAAAGCTCTTTCCCTGGGAGCAGACTACGTAGAGATACGTTTTGACTTTCTGAAAAGATCAGATATAGATGCTGCCATAAAAATCGCTGAATCAATAAAGTCCAGAGCAGTATTCACATTGAGGTCCGCCGATGAGGGAGGTAGATTTGAAGGGAGCGAATGTGAAAGAATTGCATTGCTAAAAAAATTATCCCGTGCAGAACCAATGCTTTTGGACGTTGAGTACCTTACTCTTAAAGATAACGACGAGCTAGCAGACTTTCTTCTAGGCCAGAAGACGCGGATTCTCATTTCTTGGCATGACTTCAAATATACTCCTTGCAACGACAAATTGCGCAGTATTCTGGATCAAATGAGGATCTACAGTAGTTTTGCAAAAATAGTGACAACGGCAAACAACTCACAAGACGCATTAAGAGTGCTTGAGCTCTATGAAGGGATTACAGGAATAGAGCTAATTGCATTTGCTATGGGTGAACTTGGTTTAGTATCGAGAATTCTCTGCACAATGGTGGGGAATGC
Source organism: Thermoproteota archaeon (assembly GCA_030861105.1). Lineage (GTDB taxonomy): Archaea > Thermoproteota > Nitrososphaeria > Nitrososphaerales > Nitrososphaeraceae > TH5893. Next base: position 1,451 of record JALZGI010000572.1, on the reverse strand, counting down.
CCCATTTACATACGCAGCTATAGAGAGAACTACTGCACCAGGCCAACTGGATCTCAGTTACATGAGAAGGTTGTTTAATAGAATCAACTCCTGTTGTAACTATAAACCAAATGCAAACCGAAGATAGAAGCAAAACCTATTGTATCATAGGCGATCCTATACAACACTCACTTTCGCCCGCAATGCAAAATGCCGCATTTGGCGCTGCTGGACTTAATAGCTCATACATTGCTTTTAGGGTCAAAAAGGAAGAGCTAGGAGAATCTATTGACTCGCTTCGCGCCATCGGGATATCTGGTTTCAATATTACAGTTCCACATAAAGTTGAAGCTATGAAATACTTGGACGAGTTTGATCCCAGCGCATCTAATGCAGATGCGGTAAACACAGTTCACAACCTAGGAGGCATTCTGAAGGCGTACAATACCGACATTTACGGTTTTATTCATCCCTTGCATCTGCGTAAGGTTAATTTCGAAGGAATAAGCGTTCTCCTGATGGGAGCAGGAGGTGCTGCGAGGGCAATCTTAGCAGCATTAGAAAATGAAAGAGGAATTTCAGAAGTGAATATTGCGAACCGTTCAGAAAGTAAAGTAAGGACCTTACTAGAACTACCAGTGGCCAGTCGACTAAATCTCAAATTGGTTCCATGGAATAAGATCTCTAATTATTCAAAAAAGGCAGGATTGATTGTAAACGCAACAACAATTGGCATGAATAATGAGTCTAGCCTATTGGATTATCAGGATATAGATAGAAATACAATCGTGTATGACATAGTATATAAACCCGTAAAGACAGATCTTTTAGAAAACGCAAAATATGCAGGTGCGGACGTCGTATATGGGTATGAGATGTTGCTATATCAAGGAGCGAAGTCATTTGAATTATGGACAGGAATACCAGCACCTACCAGTGTCATGAAAAAAGCTTTACTGGGAACAATAGGTGAACCTCCATAAACACTCGTGTTCAATCGACTATACATGGAGCCATCTCAATAGTTAACGCAATTGCAACCGGTTATGGTTCTGCCCTCGGAATATCCTTAGAGGTTAAAGTCGAACTTGAATTACAGAAAGGGCAGGGAATCCTCTTCCAACCTTTGCCAGGGACTAATCTACTCAAAAACATAATTAACAGCATTCTTCCAAAAGAGATAGTAAGAAATAATTTAGTTAGGGTTGACATTAAATCTCAAATCCCAGCTGGAATGGGGTTGAAAAGTTCCAGTGCCGTTTCAGGTGCAATGGCGCTTGCTTGTTACGGGCTTATCGGCAACGATTTAGATGACGAGACTATCCTGAATTCAGCTATACGTGCCTCTCTAGATGCAGGCGTTACTATCACGGGAGCGTACGATGATTCCACTGCATGCTACTTCGGAGGGATCGTGGTAACAAATAACTACAGATTCGAACTAATGCATAGAGAGGATGCGCCGGCCGATT
>JALZGI010000566.1 GCA_030861105.1 Thermoproteota archaeon | reverse complement strand
GCATTGGGCTCCGAGACAAACAGCTTTCCCCCATTCGGATGCAGAGCGATTTGGTCGATCCCCAACCCAGAAAATCCGCTGGCGGACGACTCTACGGAGAACGTGAACAGAGGACTCGCTCCCAACTCCCCTGTAGCGGAGTTGAAGTCAAACACGTCTATTGATCCGGGATTGTCACTTCGCATAAACACCCGATTCCCTGCAGGGTTGATCGCACCGCTTATTCCGTCATTCCCGGATAAGCTGCGACTGTCAACTGGGCCAAGCCCGGGTATGGAGAAAGATGTTACTCCCTCAAAGAAAGTGATTGTGACTCCCGATTGAGCGCCCGGAGCGCAATAGACATCAAAGGGGTTGATTATCGAGAGCACTTCCCCGGTGTCAGTCAGGGCGCCGGTACCGCTCAAGGTGAGCCTGCGCACCGTGTCGCTCTCGGGGCTCTCGGAGTGCGCGATCGTTGTGACCAGCACCGAGCCGTCACTGCAGACGTCCGATGAACTAAAATTATCGCCTGTAAAGAAGGTACTGGCTTCAGCCCGAGCGGCAATATCAATGACGGAGATTGGGTACGCGACAGGCTCCGTAGCGCCAGCACTGGTCATTATCAGGAACTTCCCGTCGCGACTGATTGAGAGATCCATTCCAAAGTTTGTTGAGCTGGGGATCGGATTTGTGCCCGTGGCGAGACTGGGAGGTGAAGTGGTGAGATCGATAACGTGTACCTGGGGATTGATGTTTGTCACGAAACCCTGCTTCAGGTCCGACGTAATAAGGACGTCGCCTATGAAGAAACTGCGTGGAATAGGCACCGTCCCGAGGATGGCATGGGTGTCGGCATCGAACACGGTGACCGAGTTGGTCGCGTTATCCGCTACCATGCCGAGGGTCCGGGCGGAGAGCTCTAAAGGAGCTACCGCCATCATCATTACCGCTACAAACAACATAGAACAAAGCGTTTTCGCTTTCATGTCATATTTCCTAAATGAAATTTTGTTGAACCGTTTTTGCCTCTATGGCAATTTCATCAAGCCGTCCTTTCCATCCGAGTACCTATGAAGTACTCCACACCCCCTCGCATTTTTTCTGCAGGGCTTTGGAGGCCATCTCCTTTAATCCTTGACACACGCATAGGGCCTAGAAATTTGCCAAAGGAGGCTGAAAAATTTTTTGCTATATTTTCCGGCCTTCAAGATCAAGAGAGTTTCCCATCCAAGAGGACGAAAGGAATACCAGTAGGATAAGGGCTGCGCGAGAAATAGATAGGTAAGTTTTACCCAAGAAAAATGCGAAATATTTCGCATTTATGGACCCGAAAAAGGAAGGGAAACTTGGATGGAGGCGAAGGTGAGATTTATGGGTGAGATAGTAACGCCGCCCCACCCTTGCTCCACGTGGAATGAAAGGAGGGGTTATCTTACAGCGTCTCTCTTGGAGACCCTATTTCTTTCTCCTTGACGAGTTTCGACCTGTAGGTGTAGCAGCTCGACAACCGTCAAGAGATCCTTTTTCGGGGGGGTCAGGGTGTTCCAAAAACCCTCCTATAAGGAGGGTCATTATAATTTCTTGCCAAATGCGGCATCTGCGATAGGGGAGTAGCCAACTTTTTTCAGGAAGGCTTGATACTCGTCAAGGGAATGCTTATCCAAGGATATTTAATTATTTTCACATCGAAGTTAATTTGTACCAGTATAGCACCATCGCTTGATGGTTCACATTGACAGTGGCACCAGCCGGGAATGATATAATTTATTCTGTATGGTGAAGTCAAAATTGGTTATCCCTCTAGTTATCGGTGTCACTCTACTTATCGCAGGCTCGGTATTCGCTTATTACCGTTACGCGCCCCCTAAAAAGGAGAAGAAGATCGTTTTGTCGTTGAAAGCCACACCGACGCCTACAATGATTCCTTCACCTACCTCATCCCCAAGTGCTACTCCGGCTCCAATAAGAAAATATATTTATTATCCAACACCTACTCCAACACCTACCCCTGCTCAGGACTTCAAACAAGTATTAAACGACTATGAAGCATGTAAGCAAGCATGTCCGATTGTTGGGGAAGGAGTAACTTGTACGGAAAACTCAGAAAGTAACGCTCAGCCTCCGACTACAGTCTGTCAGACTATAGAAGGGGCAGAAGGCTCTGGAACGACTGTAAAATGTACAACGAGCTCAGGTAGCTCAGGCAGTAGAACTACTTGCAAAAGCAACAAGCATCCAGATGAAGCGTGTATTAATTCCTGCAAAAGTAAATACGGTTTAAATTTCTAAACTCAAAATTCATAGACCCTCGAATAACTGATATATAATTTTCCAATTTCCGATAACCCTACTTATCGGCAACGCGGCCGGCGGCGGGAGGCTACCGGACAAGGTGGTTTGTTTCCAGATAAACGAAATCTTGTTGTTTATCGGAAATATATTTGGTAGACTATTTTGGTATTGGCAAAAGAAAGGTAGGGGAGTAGATTAAATCTATGACACCACAAGAGAAAAAAACCACAACTGAGAGTATTGAGCTCTTTAAGCAAACTCTGACGGGGAAGAATTATTCACCGCAATCAATCCGGGCCTACCTGGGAGACCTGCAGCAGTTTATGGAGTGGCTCAAAAAGCGGCGGGTTGACTGGGATATCCCGTACCGGATCCAGCGAATTGATATCGTGGAATTTATTAATTTCTTGGCTAGCCAAAAAGCTTCTGCAGAAACCCGGAAAAGAAAATTGGCAACCATCCGGGGGTTTTTGAAGTTCCTCAAAGACAACCAAATTATTTTTGGGAATCCGGCCGATACCATTGAAGGACCAATACGGGAGGAGAAAGAGCCGGCAATACTTTTGAAAACAGAATACAAGGCTTTGCTACAAGTAGCAGGGGAGAACCCACGGGATTTTGCGATCGTCATGTTATTTTTGCAGTCCGGTCTTCGAGTCAGTGAGTTAGTTAATTTAACGCTCAGCGATGTCAGTTTTGAATCAAAAGAAATGTGTGTGCGTCTTGGCAAGGGGAGAAAGGATAGGGTAGTAC
>JALZGI010000484.1 GCA_030861105.1 Thermoproteota archaeon | reverse complement strand
ACTGGGAAGGCTCTCGGTTGGGACTTTTTTCAGATTTACTTCGATCAGAATTTTGTTGAAAAACTAATTGAGGTTTACCCTGACATACTAAAGGAAGAGGGCCACATGCTGGAGCAAGAGTTTGTTTCTTGGCTTTCAAAGCGGCTAAAAAAGAGAAATTTAGAATACTATCTCAAATTGGCAGATGTCCCTTACCAACAAACTGGGGGATTCAGACTTAATCCTAATTATTATCGAGACGACAAAAATCTAGAGGATCTCCGCTAAAGATTGAACACAGGAGCAATAGCTGTGGCCTGAATATGTCATCTCAAGTCATTTTCCAGCTCGATGCCAGTACCAAAAAGATTGGAGGCATGATCAGTCGAAGCCCTTTTTTGGAATATGCAAAAAGCCAAATCTCTCTAATTACCAATATTATACATTCTTGAAGAATAAGTCTCTGCGAAGAATTCACTGACACAATCAATAGATATTTCAAACCTGTATATCTAATGGGTCATCGCTTAGAAAAAATCACGGATGAAAAAATTGTGAAACTATTTGAAGGAAGGAGTTTTGCTTTCTTAGCAACTGTCAACAAGGATGGATCGCCACAGGTAACTCCAACCTGGATAGACAGAGACAACGAATTTATTTTAGTGAATACTGCAATGGGAAGAGTAAAACTGAGAAATGTATCTAGAGATCCTAGGGTTTCAATCTCTATGGTGGATGAGCAAAATCCATATAGCATGGTTACTATCAGTGGTAAGGTGACAGAACAGATTTACAAGGGAGCAGACGAGCATATTGATAGGTTAGCCAAAAGATATCTGGATGTCGAAAGTTATCCTAGTCATTCTCCAGAGGTAAAAAGAGTGATTTTAAGAATAAAGCCTGAAAAAATATTTTTTGTTCCCCCACGATATCAACGATACGTTTCAAAAAGAAAATCATAATATAAATAAAGAAACCTGAACTAAATTGTCCAGATTTTTGCACTGCGGAATAATTTTTCTCCTTAATACTAATAATCTATTTACGTGTAGAACATTAAGAGTAAAATAGAATGGAAGCTTATCGTTCTTAAGATCATGAGGTTTGGGCTTCAACATCCAAGTTTTTCTGGCGATTATAGCAACGGACAATTGCACAGATAGCACATTCACACAAAAACCTTGTTCTGTCTGCTGGGAGAACAGGTTTGATTCATTCTGGCTCATGGATCACTTCCATCAGATCTCGGTGGTTGGAAAACCAGAGGAGCCCATGCTGGAAGGTTGGACTACCTTATCCTTCTTGGCTGCTGTGACTACAAAAATAAAACTAGACACGCTGGTTACAGGCGTCATATATCGCCATCCTTCTGTACTTGCCAAAATAGATGCGACTATGGATGTGCTAAGTGGTGGGAGGTTACTGATGGGGATAGGAGCAGCGTGGAACGAAGAGGAGTCCGGGGCGTATGGCATTACTTTCCCATCAACTGGGCTCAGGTTCCTTAGCTCGAAGATGCCATACATATTATACGCATGATGTGGGACAAAAGCTTGAAACAAAGACATTTGATGGACGGTTCTATAAGCTGAAGAACGCTTACTGTAACCCAAATCCCCTTCAAGAACCTATGCCTCCAATTTATGATAGGAGGTAGAGGCGAAAAAAGACTCTAAGGATTGTAGCGAATATGCTGACGCATGCAACTTGTTTGGCTCTCCTGAAACAATAAGGAGAAAGCTAGAAGTCCTATCTGCAAACTGTAAAGAAATAAGGAGAAATAATGGTTCCATCCTGAAGACCAAATTATCTCACATTATTACCGCAAGACAGGCAAGAGGCTGAAAGAATAGCAAATGAACGATTTGAGAAATGGATAAAGAATCACGGCGAGGCTTTGTGATTTATGGTACGCCTTGAGGTACTAGACCAGGTCTTGATTTACAAGGATATCGGAATAAACAATTTGATTGTCAACTTCGAGACAAAACTAGAAGCGGTATCTAGATCTTTTTGTCGAAAGGGTCATGACACAGCTATTAGTAAGCATGATTAGAGGACAATTTGCTTTGTGTTGCCTGTCCGCATCTGATTCATTGCATAATTAACACAAGGAATCGCCCACCTAACATAGATCGTACTGGGTACTCTACGAGGGTGCGAAGAGGCTTCCTAATGTCATCTTATTTGAACCTCCAATCTGGCTAAAAGTTTGACAGCCAAATGCTTTATAATTATCGGGTGAAGCTTTGTAATAGACAACCTTGAAGGGGAAAATATTAGTCCACTCACACGAAAGCAGGATCCTTAAGGGTAACCCATTAGATGATCCCTATACTAGGGATGTCATTGTTTATCTCCCGCCACACTATTCAAATTCCAATTCGAACGGATATGTCACAGTCTTTCTTTTGGCAGGTTTTGGTGGGAGCGGGCGATCCCTTCTCAATTTTGATCCTCTAGGTGAAGATATAGAGAGTAAAATCAATAGATTGTTTACTGAAGGAAAATGTGGTCCCATGATTTTAGTCATGGTTGACTGCTTTACGAGATTTGGAGGAAATCAGTACATAAATTCGTCGGCAACCGGAATGTATGAGGATTATATAACAAAGGAAATTGTTCCCTTGATAGATAGGAACTATAATTCCTCATCCCGCTGTATCATGGGAAAATCTTCGGGAGGCTATGGGGCAATCCTACTTGGCATGCGTAACCCAGACATATTTCATGGGTTTGTGGACCATTCAGGCGATGCCGCGTTTGAATATTGCTACCTTCCGGACTTTCCAAAAGCATTAGAGACATTCAGGGCTCATGGTAATAGTCCGAGTAAATGGCTCAGTGCATTCTGGAGTAAACCGAATCGCCATAGAAAAGCAGACGAGGCTGCGCTGAACATTCTTGCCATGGCGGCCCACTATTCTCCCAACCCTGATTCTGAGCTCGGGGTAGATTTACCCTTTAATACAGATACAGGAGAGTTATTGTATAAAGTCTGGAACCGGTGGTTGGAGTGGGATCCGGCAAAGATAATTGAAGGATACAAAGATAACTTGAGGAAACTAAAACTCATATTCATAGACTGCGGTACGAAAGACGAGTTTAATCTTCAGTATGGTGCAAGAATCATACATTCTCGTCTGAATGATATGGGGATTAGGCATTACTACGAAGAGTTTGACGACGGCCATTCAAATATCAGCTACAGATACGATGTTTCATTACCAAAAATATATTCTGAATTGGCTCGGTAGATTAGCTAGTATAATTAGCCAGTAGAAACTTCAAGGGGTCAAGACAAGGCAAGGCACCGGGACATGACTATGATTGCAAGATAGAGAGTGAATAATAGGAGAACCAAAAAGTTCGACAGTTCGGTTCTCTGAAACCCTGGACTTAAACACTACTTATGTTGTTTGGAACTTTGATTGTTCACTCTATAGTGGATATGATGCAAGCATTGAATGCGGATGCCGGATTATTCCTAATTTTTTCTGTATGCATTTGTAACGTAAATTTCGCCCCACAAAAAGCCATGTTGTTACTTATTTAAATAATGTCCACGGTTAAATGTACATAACGCACTAATGATAAAATTTTGTACCAGCCATTAGGTCAGACTGCTCGTCTTGCTTCTTTGAGCAAAATTTACTAATATTTTTCCACCAAGTTTTCGTATCTCTTCTCTGAGTGCCCCAAAAACAAGATCGTATCTCTCTTTAACTTGCAATTTATCCTCTCCCTTAGAGACAATTTGAATATTGAGTTTAGGTTCAGGCTTAGGCTTCAATCTGGTCTTTTCGTTTCTTAAAAAATTCGTCTTGTAACCCTTGGGATGTGTCTTTACATACAATTCCTCCGAGGGATAAGAACCAGCCAGTTTGGACAAAGTAGGGGCAAGCATCGACTCCCCTACTCCGACCGTCTCAAACATCGACTCTAAAAAGTAGTATTTACCAACGCTCCTCTTTAGCTGCGGCAGTATTTTTTTAGTAAAAATAGCCTCCATCTCTTTTGGCACTCCCGGCAAACAGACTACTCTCGTTGTTCCAACACCCCTCCGACTACCGTCCCGGACGCCATTTTTAACATCTATATATACGGCGGGAGCACTACCAACGGGGTTCTGAAGGGGGACTGAGCCTCTAGGAATTTTTGCCATCTTTAACCGGATTTCATTTAGTTTACTGTCGCTTGGTACTAAGCGTTGCTTATATCGAGTATAGCTCTTTCTTAGCATTTCGATAGCACGGGGATTGAGTTTGAGCCTCCGACCCAAAGCAGAACTCAGACCTCGAAGGGTTTGATCATCATATGTTGGTCCCAGTCCTCCGGATAAGATCAGCCAGTCTGGTGCTCTTTCGATGGAATCTTGAATTACAAAGGATATTTCCCTATAGCAGTCTCCCAGTACTGTTATTCTCTTCACAATTCCACCTGCTTGTGTAATCTGAGTTGAAAGCCATTGTGCATTTGTATTAGCAATAGTGCCAGAAAGCAACTCATTGCCAACCGATATTAACTCTACGTTAACCTCCAACATATCTGATTGTGAGCCTTGAGTATTTGAAGTGATGGCCATTGTGTACCGATTTGAAACTTAGACAGGGCGACTTCACGTGTCTCTATTATTCGGAAACTTAAGCTGCGTGGAATAAATTGCAGTTGCAACTCAAAATAGGGCAACCACATTGTTCCTAGCCGGTCACTGATAAGAAATAAGTTCACCGAGGGTTAATGATCATTTTTAGAATTTGTCCTCGTTATCGGATGGGTTTGAAAATGAATAGTCCCCTGCAAGGAGCTAGACATAAACTCATATTTCGCATTTGGTAGTTTCATTTTGTTCATAAATTCCACCACATCAATTTCTGATATAACATCAGGTTCACGAGCCATGCCTCTGAGAGCTCTCTCCAATATTCAAATATTTTCGTATCTATGATCCAGTAGTAATAATAGAGGATAGACGTATGCGATAAGTCTCGCTCAAAGGAGCTGGACAAAAGCACACCAGGGATAGCAGGTGTCATTTGTGTGCATGCACATTTTATCGTCCCCGTTTAGCTTCCTCAGTTACTCTCAGAGCCTATGTCAGTCTCTACTTGATTGGACCTGTTCTTCTATTTATTAATAGATAGTAACCGTATTATACTTTATGAATACCGATAACAGTACGATTGAATTTTAAAGTCCCTTTTGTTTATACTTCTATAACCCATCATCTCCGAATATATGGTCACATTCTATGCACTTGATTAGCATTTTATGGATTGTTAGAAGACAAGGAAAGATTATGTTATCCTCGAAAAATAATCTTATATAGAATGGCCTGGACAATATTGTTAGGACCTAAATATCCCAAGATAATATCCAGCCAGCCAGCCAGTTGTCTTATCCGCGGGAAGGTCCTAGACTCGACTATGGTTTGCGGCATACAACTGGTTGAGTCTCCTGCGGATTTCCTTGTATTTT
>JALZGI010000279.1 GCA_030861105.1 Thermoproteota archaeon | reverse complement strand
TCTCAAGCATTACTGCTGCGAGCTTTATTATCAGGAATATCCCAAATCATCCTACCCTCAGCTGCAGTGTCAGGACAAGGGACAGAAATTTCACATCAATATGTCAATTTGTATCTGATGCCGTTCTTCTCGGAGTTGAAAGCCTGCTTTTATTGATGGGAGACGAACCTTCTGACGGACCCAAAAGTTCAGGACTCAAACCCAGCGACGCCCTAAAAATGCTTAGGCTTGAAAGGTATCATGAATCAATAAACCTCGATTTGACAGTACCAAGCGTTGTGACAAGACCATCCTCAATAATGAAGAAGTTAAATGCACAACCCCGAGCTCTTGTGACACAATCTATATCGTCACTTTCCGATCTAGATAATATAACCCAAATTGCCAAGTCAAATAATATAAAGGTGGTTGCCTGTATCATGGTTCCAGCCGATAAGAACAGATTTTCCGCTGAGACAATAGGTCTTGATTGGAAGGAGTACGAGAAAAATCCGGTTGAATTCGTAACGGAAGCTGGAAAGATTGCAGACGAGGTGACACTTACATCTCCGGGTAGCTTCAATATTGGCCTGGAATTCTTAAAGCGATTGCATCAATAGAAGAAAAATACCAGCTATACAAGGTTATTTAGGGGCTTTTAGCTGTTTCCCATAGTTTTCTTGAAGAACAAAAGTGCACAATGAAAAACACAGAATGAAAAACACACAAGTACTAACCATCTAATAGCCTTCCAATTTGTTATTTTTTGTGGGTCTTGCTTGAACAGGACTTCTTTTTATTAACCTTGAGACTAGCCCTCTTCTGTCCGACGAGATGTTATAATTTCTGTCTTCAATTCCTCCAATACCTGTCTTTGAAAACTGTAAAGATTATTGTCCTCTGTCAGCCTGGGTCTTCTGTAATCAATCTGTATTTCCTTCTTGACCCTGCCAGGTCTGTTGGTAAACACCACAACCTTGTCGCCCAGACATACTGACTCGGAAATATTATGTGTTACAAACAAAATAGTTTTTCTTGTCTTGGCCCATATTAGTTGTAGCTCTACTAATAACAAGTCCCTTGTCTGGGAGTCAAGGGCTGCAAACGGCTCGTCCATTAAGAGTACTTCTGGATCCATTACCAGGGCCCTAGCAAGGGATACCCTTTGCTTCATCCCTCCTGAAAGCTGATATGTATACGCTTCTGCAAATTTTGTTAGCTGCATCATATCTAAGTAGCGCATTGAAATCTCATGTCTCTTCTTTTTTTCTACTCCTGCAATTTTCAATCCAAATTGTACATTGTCTATGACCTTGAGCCAAGGAAATAGTGCATTATCTTGGAAGACCATTATTCTGTCCGGACCCGGCTCGGTGACTCTCCTGCCGTTTAGAATAATTTCGCCGGTAGTCGGTTTATCTAGCCCTGCAATTATATTCAGTAGAGTCGACTTGCCGCAGCCCGAAGGCCCGACAAAACATACGAATTGTCCTTCTTCTACACTGAGTTCTACATTTTTGACTGCAGCCATTAGTCCATCCGGTGACTCATACTCGGGAGCGGAAGAAAAATGTGAGGAAGAGGACGGCTTGGATGAGCTAGAAGAAGAAGAACGAGAAAATGTCGGATGAGAAAATTGGGAGGGGCGGGAAAAATTAGAAAAATGAGAAAAGCGCGGGCTTCTAAGGACTGAATTAGATGGTTTATTTATAACCTCAAAGTATTTAGAGACATCTTTGATTTCTAGCTTTGCCAACTATCTTACTTAGGAGTAGAGCACTTAATTCGAATATAAATTCTATATATGCTTGCATGAGACAAGAGCGATGGCCTTTTGGATTGCAAGCTTGGCTTTGATCCAATGCTGCTGCAATTAAAGTATCCTCACAAAAAGCGTTACCAACAGGCTATCACTGTCTCTTGAACAGCGACATTACTTCATTTATTTTAGCTACTGTTTTAAAGCCGGTGGAATTAAGTCCAGTCGGTGATGTTCTAAACCCCTCCTTCGACAGATTATCGACTATAGTCTCCAAAGAAGGAGGGCCCATTTTTAACCTTGAAGCTATTTCGTCAGATGTAAAGTAAAACGGAATATCATCATGTTCCTCGATACATCTAGAAAGCAGCCTTTGTACGACCCTAATCTTCCTGCTTTTATTCGACAGTCTCTGCTTACGATCCTGGTTTTGGGAGTCTTCTCTGGTCTTATCGGATTTGCCGTCTTGCCCAGCGCTGACATTGATATCTCCGTACAGGTCGCCAATAGTTCGATTCGAAATCCCACCCTTGAGCAAATGTATTCTAGTCGTCATCTCCTTAACAAAATCTTGATCGTATATTTTCCCAGTCCACAACCAACCAGCTGTCTTAAGACTAGCTGAACATAGTTCACACGCCACTACTTTATTGTCCACAGAGGAGGTTGTTCTGTTACCACATTCAAAGCAATGTTGTATATACCCTATATTATCAAAAACATTGTTTGCCATTTTGCTGCTGAGGAATGCTTGAACGTATGTTCTAATGTAATGCATGTTGGTGTGAGAAAACAGGGGCCTTATACCAATTCCCAATCTTGAAGATGTGAGAGCCAACAGGGATATTAGCAGCCGGAGAGCTATCTCATTTGAGTACGAGTTACTGAGTGGACTTCCGTAATATTTTCGCAAGCAGACATCTGGATATTTGCCATATAGTACTGCTGTATCTGTTGCAGTAATAGAAACAAGTCCACCATTTTCCACAGATCTCATCACACAATCGATGTAATTTGCAGGGCTTCCAAAGGGATCCAGATCAACTATCGTAAACCTTTCTCCAGAGTTCTTTCTTTTATTTACTGTATCCTGATCATTGATAGATGAGACATCGTTCCTGTGTACGGTTCCATTTAATAGAAATTTGCATACATCACCTACAGAAAAAAGGCATTTGTTCACAACTTGGTTAACAACCGACGATTTCTTGGCAAGCTCAACTGCAAGGGGATTGACGTCGTTGAAATATATCTTGTCGATTCCTACTGCCTCGACAGCTATTCTTAGTCCTCTTGCACCTGATCCGCATAGAGAGTCAGCCATAACAACTTCATTTCCGCCGTACCTTCGACGATTGTTCTTGCCATTATAAAATCCAACATCCGGTTTAGATAAAAAAGAGCTATACGCAAGTATGGATATATCTCGATTGAATTCTGCGGCTGGATTGAAAAAGACCGGTTCTCTTTTTGTAGCAACCCTACTTTGAAGCGATACTTCGGGAACAAATATCTTTGTTCTACCCTCAACAACGAGAGGCACATCAGGTACTCCAGCAGCCGACATAGTCGTCACATACTAACCCTTATCAGTCAACAGTGTTGATCCGTTATATTAGAGTACATAGTGTACATCTTTCAAAGAAAATGATAGACAAAAACAACGAAGGATAAACGATAATAGTCGCTTATTCTTATCCCATTTATCAAATACAAAAATAGCGTGCCTAGCCCATGAATCTTGAAAAGAATAAAACAAGGGAGCCTGGTATCATATCCTTTTCTAAGGTCTCAAACTATAATGATGTCCTTGTTGGAGGAGTTGACGAGGCAGGGCGGGGGTCTGTATTAGGGCCACTTGTAGTTGCCGGCGTGGGTATAAAACGAAAAGATCTTTTAAGATTGCGGAAAGCAGGTGTCCGAGACTCCAAGATGCTTTCAGTAAAGGCACGCCAGCGATTCTTTGGGCAAATTATTGACCTGGCAGAACACATTTGTATTTTCAAAAGCGAATGCAGCGAAGTCGACCAGTATGTCTTTTCTAATTTACTAAACAAACTAGAAGCAAAGGCCATGGCTAACATCATAGAAAATATTTCAGCCGCAAGGATTTATGTCGATGCATGTGATGTCAACTGTACGAGATATACAGAATGTATAGAATGCGAACTGGATGCCAGAGCCAGGCCAAGAATTTTTTCTTTGCATCATGCCGACCGAACCAATGCCGCTGTTTCAGCCGCGTCAATAATAGCCAAGATAATTAGAGACCAGGAGATTCAAAAGATCCGCACACAGTATGCAGAAATTGGCAGCGGCTATCCATGTGACAAGAAAACAATGAAATTTGTCTCAGACTGGGTAGCTGCCAATGATTCGGCTCCTTATTTTGCAAGAAAGTCTTGGAAACCTCTCAGAGATATACTACAAAACCACAGGGAGAAGAATGTGAAGTTCGAAGATATGACAGAAGGGGGTTTATCACTTGAACTCAACAGGTCGGTAAGTAGCATGTATTAGAGCATGATCCTTATCGAAGGGCTCAAGGTTGATAGTTTGATTGATATAAAAATTGTTCTTTCTTAGTTTCTCTGATTCTCTAACTACTACTAAGTGCGGGCTCATAGTCACGTCTATACTTCTTGTCTTTATCACTATTAGCAAAGACCCTTCAAACTTAAGAAAGGTGTTACAATTTTTGATAGCAATTTCTGTTTGATCGGACTGGGCAATATCACAATAAACTAGATCTACGTTTCCGAAAACAGAAAAGTATGATTCGGGTCTACGCGCATCCTGAATTATTGGAATTACATTCTTTCGCTTGGACGCCACATTCTCAATTAATTCCCTTGCCACTCTCACTGCTGGCTCTACTGCAAAAATTAGGCCTTTATTTCCTATCAGGTCTGAGACATGACTGACAGTTGTGCCAGTAGATGCGCCCAAGTAGAGAACCTTATCACCGTAGCTCAAAGGAAGATCTCTCAGTCCTTTTCTCAAAGCTGCTGCAAGCTTGCTTCTGAATGGATCCCAAATTCTGTATTCTTCATCATCTAATTTGATTAGCTTCTCCCCATATACCGTCTGACCTTTGACCAGGTTGGGGGTTGCGTACTCTCTGAATCCGTTTACCTTTACATGTTTAATTTCTAAAGGTATTTGGCTCACCTGAGAAACATCTTTGCTATATTATTTATGAAATTGGTTGGCTTTGAATCTTTGTAATAGGAAATAGCCATATGTCTGGGGATCAGAGTGGTCAGGTTGTTTTCGAATTATTTTGCCTATTACCTTCTAATTTTTTTCCCTGTCTATTTGTAATCGTCTGGATTTGCTTCCTCCCAGTTGCCCAAATCCCAACCTGCTATTGTAATATAACCATCGCTGACCTTACGTCTCAGTATCTACTTCTGTCTTTAAACTTCTTTTTTTTGTGCTTCTTGTTTTTCTTGCTGGGCCTGTCTTCTCTCCTCCAATCCTTTGATGGCCGATGAGATTGCCGCTCTTCTCCACCAAAAGGGACTCCTTGACGGTGACTTTCATCATTTCGACGTTTACGTATCTCTTGAAGATGCTGGTATTCTTGGGGCCGGACTCGCTGACGATCAAACTGACGTGAACCTCGCTTCCAGGGGCGCTCTCTTTGGCGTCTGCCCCATGAGCCAAAGTCTTTCTGCCTGGCTTTATGCTCCTGCGACTTCCTAAATCTCTCGTCTTCGCCAGGGGGCACCTTGTATTTTTCTTGAATTTCTGATATACGTTTCTTTAGTTTGTCGGCAATGATGGGATCCTTTTCAGCATGTCGGTATGCATCAATTCTAGCTGCAATTGCAACTTTGGCAGCAACAGCTCTTGCTATTTTTCCCCGCTGCCATTTTGGCGCGGCATGAATCAATGGATGCTGGAAAAGCATACCGTGTTTAGGGGGGTTTGCACCCGTCTTTAATGAGCGAAATAGCGCCTTTTCTGCACCCAGAATCTGAATGGTACTGGCTGGGAGGGTCGCCAACCTCTGTAAACTTCCTGCCTTTGCTATCATTCTGGCCCCGACGGAGGCCGTAAGCAACTCCTTGACATTTGGGGCCACGACATCCATAGTGGTTTCAATATTGTTAGCCAAATCATCTCTAAGCTCAGATTGTTCAATTACTTGGTCGGCCAATTCCCTGATCATCTTAAGGTTTTCATTGGTTATATCGCCACCCCTGCTTCTCTTAACGCCCCCAAGAATAATCTCGGATTTTCTTTCTTGTATACCAGCATCCTGAAGTATCTGGTTTGTTATGCCATGTCGGTTTCCTGCGGAACTTACAATTTTAGCATACGCAGTCAAGCTTTGAACCAAATGGTCGAGCTCTGGAAAATGAAGTCCATACCACTCACGCATTCTTGCAGCCAAGACATTAATTGTCTTGTCTAGCTCATCAAGGGCATTGATAGCTTGAGTAACATGTAAATCAAGTCTACCAGATGCCTCTTTTACACGGGAAGATGATATGCCTATCGCGAAATCTCGAAGCGCTTGAATTGCAGCTCCTTCATCTGGGGAAAGGCCCCATTTTACCGCAAGCGAAGCCACGTTCTTTTTAATCTCTTGCTGCTTTTCAGCAGACATCACATCCGCAGACAGCCCTAGGTTTTTTAATATAGACTGGAGGTGATCGTCATTCACAATAACTTGCTCAAAGGTTCTCAAATGGTTTTCAATTTTGTTAATTTCGTCTGGAAGCTCACCTTCTTGAATATGGTTGAAGGCTTCAACAGGATTGGTAAACCTTTTCGAATAGACACTCTTTCCTTCTTCATCCAAAATGCATATTCCTAATTCAACTAGTATCACCGAAGCAACTCTGGTCATGCAAGATTACTAGCAGAGGTTAGACAGCGCCATTAAAAAAGGTAGCATTTTGTTACCTAATTCTACCCAAGCATGTGACGGCACGAGAAGAGATACGGGGTAACCATTTTCATCAGCATCACTGCTGTGTGCCCATAAGGGAACTTTTCTCCCAACGAGTCCGATGTGATCTATGTCAGAGGCAGACTAGGATAGGATACAAAAGAAGCAGCTATGGCTACACTTTGAGATCGATACGGTTTATAGCACTCTTACTAAAAGGACATCTTCCCACATTATTTCTTATAATCAGATACAGGTCTGAAACTAAGGAGAGATCGAGGAATTGAAATTTACCTTTTTAAGCTTAATGACCGACACATCATTGAGCTGCAATAACATTTCAAACAGAGATCTTTTTACATTCGTCTCGTTGTCGTTAGAAATACGCAAGACTTCATGTAACAAATCTTGAAAGCTGATGCCATTGCACATGTTCCATAATGAGACAGCGGTATCATTTACTCTGTACGCTTCCCCTTTGAAATTTATAAGCAGTGGTGTCCCGTCCTCATCGTTGTCAACCTCGCCTTGCCGAAGAATAATCGTGTCCTCTTCAATCTCTTTTGTCTTTGGAAACATGCTGTCACCCGACTACTAGTCAAGAACCTCGTGTCTAATATTTATTGCTACAGTGCAGTGCATAGGTTTATCAATGATATTGTCAGTCAACGTCAGTCAATTGAAGATCCAAATAAAACAGGTGTTTTTCTAACCTTCTTGCTGATCTAAATGAGATCCTCATAAACTATTTCACTGGAAATGTAGGAGAGATGTTTCTGTGTACTGACTATTAGTCAACACAAAACACTACTTGACTTGAATCCCCTCAACTCTTTTTCTCCTAACGTGTAGTCTAAAGTGCAGCAAGAATCCTTTTGGGAGATAACTTCTTGGCTATTAAACTTCTTGGCTATTCCATTCATAGTCGTAAGGCAAATGATTTGACTTATTTAGTTGCATTCCCGTCAAGAATGTCAAATGCGTTATTGGATGGCTCAATTTGTATAAGTGTTCTCCCGAGATAAGGTTATTAAAAACTTCAGGTCAATAATTACATATTTGTTTTTTCGCAAGAAAAAGGATCAAAAAACTGTAGAAACAAAAAGGACAGTATCGATAAAAAGGCATGTGGCTGACAGCATAATTACTTATGCGAAAAGCTGCCACCCGAATGAGGGGATTTTAATTCTTCAGGGGCAGTCCAAAAAGAACAGTATCGTCGTTGATGGACTCGTTATGCCCCCTTTTGCATCTCACGGACCATATT
>JALZGI010000436.1 GCA_030861105.1 Thermoproteota archaeon | reverse complement strand
TACGTCTATCCTCTATTACTACATACGGATAATGCACGGTATATTCTCAACTGGTTATGAAAAAAATACCGATCAAGAAACTAAGTTTATTTTGTCAATCCAAATAGACCGGCTTGACATCACATTTAATACCCATTGTATATTGATTCTTGTAACCACAATTTGGGAACAATTAGATACATCATACCCATAATCATGGTACAATTTTTTTATTTTGGAATCTCCCACAGGAAGATCCAACGAGTAACGGTATGCTAGAGGACTCCGAAATCGCTGAATCTAGGGCCTTTCCTGCGGGCTGTATAGTCAAGTCCTTTATGTCTTTTCTTGGCCCCATATTTACTGTGGACTATGATATTTAGTGATTAGCCCTATCTATTTACTGTCCAAATGGGTCTTGGAGTTGAAATCCTGCTATTGAATCTGCTGCATTAGGATCTGGATCTTCTGCTGGCTCCTCTGTTATTTCGAAGTTGTTATATGTATATGGATTTACCATATATTGGCTAAAGTCTAGTGTACCATTTCTAAACTGTCCTAAACTTAGTTTATATCCTGACCCTCCAGTATCTACAAGCCAGCCTTCAAAGACGTTTCCTTCTCCAGGTGAATCATTTACGTCTGCACTGATATTTGTTCTACGACCAGTTGTATCAATGCTAAGAGTTCCCATTTGCTGACCACCAAATGGCTCTCCTCCTTCTGCTGCCGTGATGGGTCCAGATATTTGTTGTGCATCTGCTATCTGACCCTGGAAATATATAGTTAGTATTCCTCCGGTCAGTATCACTACACTCAAGAACAGGTTCTTGCTAGTTGTCGTTATCATTTAGTGGTACAGTGCTTGTAAACTATAAAAAGCAATTGAGCAGTAAATCCAGAGCAATTTGCTAACAATTTGTGCTTCTTTGCAAAAGAAATTAATTTCAACGCCTGCTCTAAAGTATTAATATATTTGAAGGCCTACTTATATCAGGCTTCTATCATACGATGAAGAAAGGATTTCAATACAACAGAGTTCTAATGGTTATAACCATATTCTCCTTATTATCCCTGCTATATATCGATCCGAGTCCTTTCTATACGTTTTCGCAAGATGAAAATAATTATACTACAGGAGTTAGCACAGAGACACCAAAAAACACAGGACTACAACTACCTGCTACAATGGGGGTAAAGATTGCATCTCCTGCTGCCGATGAGCGGGTCCCAATAGAACAGGGTAAAAATTTAAAAGTTGTAGGAACATCCACTGATAATACAAACACAGATTGTCAAGTGTCAGTTACACTAAATGATGTGAAACCATATCAAAATGTTATTCCCACAGGTCCTAACGGTAAAGATGATTATTCAACATGGAGCTATTTTCTCACTCCTGGATACAATGCTTCCATTAATGAAGGAACAAACAAGATAACTTCTAAACTATCTTGCACAAAACCTTCTAATAACAGCGTTGGAGGTAATAATTCTTCTAATCCCAGTTTGGCAACACATTATAGTGTATTTTTTAAAGCCAGCATTTCGTCTTCTATGCCCGCCTCTATAATCACTAATAATAATAATAATAATAATACCAATAATAATAACAATAATACTATTTCGACAAGTTTGTTAATGGGCAATCAGTTATCCCAGTCTTTGTCCTCGCCACTATCGTCTCAAAGTCACCCAAAAAATAATGCTAGCAATATTGCACCCTTGGATTCCACCGCTGATAGTAATAGCATTAACAGCTCACAAAAAATTCCGTCTAAACCATCTCTTATCGATACTCAGAATATTTCCAAGCCATTATCAATAAAAATAACATCACTTACACAGAATCAAACAGTTCCTGCAAACGAACCTCTCAAAATATCTGGAGTATCCTCAGATAATGCTAATACAGATTGTATTGTTTATGCTGATTGGAATGACTTAGAACCAATGCAAAAAGCGAATGCCAGCGGACCTCAAGGGATACGTGATTACTCAAATTGGAGTTTCACATATACTAGCAAATATCATCTTATCACAGAAGGAACAAATGAACTGACGTCTAAACTGGATTGTGGTAGTAGTAGTAGTGGTGGTGGTGGGGGTAGTTCAGTAAAATATTATACTGTAAATGTTACTGGAATACCCCCACAACCACAAATATTGAATGAAACGACTGGAAATCAAGCAGAAGCAGAAGCAGAATCAGATGCAAGGTCATCTCTACTTTCTAGCAACACAAAACTCAGCACCGATGTCTCCTCTCTTCCATCCACCTCTACATTGAATGATAGGAATGTGAACGATGATGATGACGACTCTAATAGCAATGAAGATGACTCGACTAGCATTTCTAATATTGAAGAAATAAGAAAAGAACTTGAAGAATTAAAGAAGATAATCGAAGACGAAGACAAAGAGGAAGACAAAGAGGAAGACAAGGAGAAAGACAATGAAGGGAAAGGGAAGAAAGAAGGTCCGAAAAAGTGAATCATAGTATAGGTTGAGAGTAAACTATAGCCATACGACGACTGTGGATCATTCCTTATATGGGAACATGACGCTTTTGCGGATTGATAGATAAAATATACTTATTCGAACCAATTATGAGCGCAGGAGGCTCAACCAATGAATAATGCCGCAAACTATAGTCGAGTCTAGGACCTTCCTGCGGATATGTTGTGCAGTGATTCGATCTTGGGATAATGGTCCCAGTAGTATTGTCCAAACTATCGTATTTTAAGATTAGCCGATATAGAAAATTAGGCGACGGAAACCAATTCTTTTTAGCTCTCATCTTTTCCTTGTATACTCTTCCACAATGCGGATTAGCTCTTAGCTGCATTCCACAGCATTCACTTTAGACTTAGATAAGATCATAAATATATGATTGAAGATGTTGATCGATAAGTCCATGACAAATG
>JALZGI010000395.1 GCA_030861105.1 Thermoproteota archaeon | reverse complement strand
TTTCTAAATACTGTACAACAATTTTTCTTGATAGCACCAAAAAATAGGACGGCTTACTCGGGACGAAAAGCAAAACTAAGGAGAAGGGAGGTCAAATCACACCTCGCAGAGTATACAGCATACAATTACTTTAATCTACTTTACCGATAGTCCGTATCTCCAACTAGTCTTTTCCATACCGTTTAGGAAAGAAAGCAAGGTACTTTCCAAGGCCCTCAATGCCTTCTCTCCCTTTTGAACTGTAGCTTTCCTTGGGGCCCCTGTCGCCCCAGTATTTGTCAGCTCATCAAGTTTCCAGTAAATTCTAACCTTTTCGCTTGGTAATTTTGGAATCACTTCGTCCGGAGCAAAATTCATATCCACCAGATCGGGTCTAACTGCTAACATAGCGGACGTCTCTGCCTCTCCTCCGTGACCGAGTCCATTCCAAACTTCGAACAAGCCGTCGGTGATTTCTCCAATCGAGACCCACCATGCCTCTAGACATGCTATCACTGCCAGCTTATGTCTGTCCTTTATTTTTCTCGCAGCATTTTCGATTGGTGCAATGTTACCATCATGTCCATTAATTACAAGGATTCTTCTTATTCCGTTTTTAATGATACTACTAAAGAGGTCTTCTATTACTACTTCTAGAGTATGCGGTTCTAGGCTCATTGTCATTTGAAATTCATTATGATGCAAACTAACTCCGTAGGGAACCGGGGGAAGGATTATGATGTTCTTATTTCTGGCTTTTGCTGCAATCCTTTTTGCAAGCTCTTCGGGAAAAATGAAGTCAGATCCGAAGGGCATATGATTCCCGTGGTTTTCGCAAGCACCAACTATGAGTATTGCAATAGTGTTTCTGGTTATATTTTCTCTGACTCGAACTGCATTCATTTCCCCAAGTAATTTGGCAGATTCTTGACCCCTGTTGTCGAGTCTCCTGCTAGATCTTTCCATAGCGTTATTAAAATAGACAGAAGCTATTTTAAGTAATTTAGGATAGGAATATGTTTAACTATACTCGTACTTGTGAAGCGGGATGTCATCAAGAGGAAATATTCCCTATGTTTATTTTGAAACAATTTCTTTGGAGGGTCTAAGGAGGCGAGCATAAGGAAAGTGTGTATTAGTTTGAACCCGCTACATCTACTAATTAGAGTAAAACTCCTTAGGGCGTTGAGCGGGTCTATTGAAAGAAGCGCTGTTCTGTATATTCTGGTCCAAAATTCTTAATCTTTCTTTGAATTTTTGCCCTCGGGGTCTTGTTCTGACTCTGTATCCACAACACGGACACCATATTCCCTCCCAATTTAGAAATATTTCGCATACCTGGCATCGCTTCTGTCCTGTAGCATAACGTCCAAAGGCACCAGGAGGCTTCTGAGCCCTGTGTCGGGTACATATTCCTTTGCAGACCATACGTGTCATCATTAAGTTCGCGTTCTTAGTATTTAAAACTGGGCAATCTAATCGACATGTGGGACTTCCTATCGGATGCAACGCTGGGATATAATATTGCTTTGCTCGGGAAGTACCGGTTCACCCCTGTATGTTCCTTAACTGGTATGTATCATATTGAAGACAATAATCACATAGATAATCAACTTGCAAAACTTCTCCTCGGGGCTCAAGTGTAAAAAGGCATGGTCTTTGTGCTGTAGCATGATAGATTAAATTGCCAGAATAATTATCACTTCTTCTACCAAACAATTATGACTAAAACCCCAGATCAATAACAACTAAGATAAGCTCGAGTACAAAGTCGGCTGATTCATAAATAGTACCTCTGTTGAGGATCGCACGAAGATGGTAAAGCAGGGGGAGAAAAATATAGTAGAAAGGGAACAGCGTTTCCTAAAGGAAGTATGTGATGCTACTTTGTGCGTAGATAAAAAAGTGATCTTTGTAGGTGTAGTCGACAAATTTGGAAAGCTACTTGTTGGAGGAGCCCGCATTAGAATGCCTAAAAAGAAGACAAAACCTTCCTATAATAATATCAAGCCGTTTTCATTTTATTCATGTTTGTTGGCTTCGGGACTAAAGAAGTGGAGGGAAGAATTTCAGAAAATTGCATCCTCTGCATTTGGCAGTCCAGGTGGCCACAGCGATTTTCACTTTGAGGTTTTAGAATTGGACATTCTTAAGCTGGCAATCACTCCATTGACAGGAACAGGCGAACTGTTTCTTTGCATTTACTTTGAACCTTCGGCAGCTTCACAAGAAGTAATTTCTAAAATATGTAAAGTCATTTAACATTAATTAGTTGTTAATTCCAACCAATGGAGAGTTCGTATAGACAAGAGATGCATGCACCCGATAATAGTGCTGGCAAAATAGTAGTAGGGGGTCACTCTCCATGAGTTATTATTGTGTGTTCTCTTTAACAGCAATGTGTTTATTCGAACCATAACGTCGGTACAAGTTTGGTGGCCGATCATAGTAAACTTATCTTAGTCTTGGCTTTGTCGCCATGTCAACTAATCGATTATCGGATTACACTTTTTAGGACTGTCCTCTTGGACCAATAAAAAATTAGTACGAATGTATTATAGAAAAAATGGAATGGAAATTTGTATCTAGATCGTTGGCTGAGACGTTACGGGTGTATTCGTGTTCACCCTATTGGGCGCATTTGGATCAGGTGTTGCCGCTGCAGTACTTGCATGATTGCAACCGGGACCAGAACCCGCATCAGCAATCTGA
Organism: Thermoproteota archaeon; assembly: GCA_030861105.1. Taxonomy (GTDB): domain Archaea; phylum Thermoproteota; class Nitrososphaeria; order Nitrososphaerales; family Nitrososphaeraceae; genus TH5893. Next base: position 1,751 of record JALZGI010000395.1, on the reverse strand, counting down.
GATCCGATCCCGCCAATGGCTAGGACTGAGCCCACAGCTAGAATTGCTATGGCAGCCAAAAATATGCTCTTAGTGTTCATCGTGCAAATATAGACGACCTATCTTATAAAAGTACACCTCTAGGCTTCGTTAATTGTTGCACCTTCAAGGAGTGCTAGAGCATAATATCCGCTCATCACACCTAGCTCATCGTAATATGTAGAGGCACAAGCTTATGATCGCAATGGAGCTCGATATAACGTAAAGGTCTATTCCATTGGTATCTTTATATTCTCGTAGTTCAATATATGATACAAAGGAAAGCTTTGCGCCAGCTTCAAAAAAGATGATCAATAAAGTTGTTTGATATCAAGAATAAGAGGTTTAGGAAAACGGCGAACAAAGGAATTTCAAAATTGACGCCACATTTTGAAACCTTGGATCAAGGCACTGAGGCGTTTATGCACTGGTTAGGCTCTGACGACAAAGTGTCCGCTTCAAGCAACCCTATTATCCTTAAGAAATTTGTACGGAATGAATTTGCGGTTCTATACGATAACGCCCTCGCCAAAGATGTGATGGTCAAAACCCGTGAAGGGACACCCTTCTGCAAGAGCTGTAATACAGATGATTGTGGTCATGTTGGCTTTACCATATTACTTGGACAGAAGTATGAAATTGATGGTTCTATATTAGATTAACAGCCAACCTTGAAAATACTCTTCTAACGATATAATTGACTCTTTTTCTTTGCTGGCGACTTTGCGGCTTAATATGACTCCTAAGACATAAGGCTATGCTAAGAAAATTATGGTATTAGCCAATTAGCATTTTGCGAAAGCCAGTTTGTGTGCGGAGAGTGTGTAGAGGCATTTATTCCGAATATCTTTCATACTGTTTTTAGTAGAATGGAAATTATCAGTAATACCAGTTTTATCCCTTTCATGATGGTACGAAGGATATCTTTGACCTTTACTGTGGCCTAACTTCGTACCGGAAACACCTGTTTCCAGGCCTTTAGAAGTCTTAAATGGATTATTCATACCTTTGTGCCATCTCTGGATGTGAACTGCCAGGTTCTATTTTTCTAATCGAGGTCTCGGAGCAGTACATGCAATGATAAGGCTCCCGTTTCACGAAAGCTTGTGGTCTGATCTTACATATAAACTGCAGTCACTGCAGTCACTGCAATGAATGTCAACACCTAGAATGTTAATGGTATGCCAATGGTGGACTGGGCGGGATTTGAACCCGCGACCTTTCGATTGCGAATCGAACGTTCATACCAGACTGAACTACCAGCCCATCCTTTCGACGAACGTAGTTAGTAAGTCCAATTCAGACTACTATACTTAGCTAGTGTGTTGACGTTATACTAACTTGCAGCCTTGCCCATCCAAGACTTCCAAGAGCCGCAATCCTACGACAAAATCCTATATTTTACCGTGAAAACTACGCATCATCTAATATTTAATCGTGGTAATTCAGTCTATAATCTCTCCAAAAAAGTGAGAACAGCTAACGCGTTGTTAACTTTCGGCTAAGGGGTCTGTTGTTTAATTTGGGTTTGAGTTTGGATTTGGGTTTCAATCCTACTACTTGTGTCAATCTGGTTATTCTCTATATTGATTCCCCTGCGTCTTCTGTACTCGTAATCCACTTCCATAGCCGCTTCTAGAATCTTACTCTTGATGGATTTAGATGAATTCAGAAACATCTTAGTATCTTTTGGTAAGCAATGTCCTCCTATTCCTTCCCTTGGTTCAAGAATG
>JALZGI010000386.1 GCA_030861105.1 Thermoproteota archaeon | reverse complement strand
ACCTTACGTAAGCTTTCAGTTCATACAGGTAAACGATAAATGAACCCTGCCAGATGTAAAGGTAGACCAGATTTTAGGCTGGTTTTAGCGCAAGTAGACCAGAATAGAGGTATAGTAGACCAACAAGGTCTACCACAGGGTTTAAAGCTTTCTTTTAGCTTTTATGGTGTTAAGATGGCAGAATCTGCTGATAAAGAGAATAGAAATCACAATGATAAAAAGCTGACTAAGGTATTGTCTGCAAAAGTATCGATAGAAAACTACAACAGATTCCAAAAGTACCACAAAAAGGGCTTATAAGGCTGGAACTATAAGCAAACCAAGTGCATCGGATTTTTACGATATATCATAACTGAGCCATTCAATCAGCTAGGTCTGTAAGGTATACTGGCAAATCAAAGTATCAAATAATAGCCAAAATGCAAATCATATATTGTTTGTTGTTCCACCAAAGTAGTGACTCTAAATGGGAAACATCAACTTATTGTTCCTATTGAACCTTGGTGGTCAGGAAGTTGAACTTAGCGGCGACAATAGCGTAGCACTGAATGCAGTCCTTTCGTAGACAGGTGACTAAGAATATATTCATAATTTAGTGGAATAAGAAGGATCATGTATTTTAATAATCGTTAAACTTTATGTCGCATTAGATAGCCGATGTTTTCAAACATTCAACAAAATATCAACGAAAAACATACCGCAAGCATAACAACCACCCTTTTTGTACTGTTGGCATTCGTAAGTCTAACGATCTCCCTTGATCCTACCGCTTTTGCTCAAGGTAATCAGACATCTACAACTGCACCCTCACCATCACCCTCACCCAACCAGACTGGCGCCAAAGTCACGGGCCAACCGGAAACCACATTATTAAATATAACCACTATACCAGCACAGCAGACGAACGTAACGGTCAATCAAACTACTGTACCAGTTAGTCCTCAGACTCTTCAGCCGCTGGAGAACATCACACAGTCACAGTCTGCTACTAATCTATCAGGCATAGAAAATAAAACACTGGTAACTCCTACAGGAAACGCTACGATTACAATAGTTAACAAAACAACTGTGCCATTTAATCAGACAATCGTAAGTGCAGGGGAAGCAAATCAAACAACAGGACAACAGCAACAACAGCCAGATAATGTAACATCTCCACAGCCATCTGCTAATAACGCTGGAAATGGAGGAGGATCGAACCAAACACAACAGCAACAGCAACAAGGACAGCAGCAACAAGCTTCACAACAATCAGAAGCTGGAGGTGGAGGGGGCGGAAGAGTAGAACAGGAAAATCAACAGAATAAGACTCAAGAAAAAGGAAATGACCCTTTAAGTCAAATGGGTGAAAGTTTAGGTAAGCTCTTTGGACAATAGAATCACGAGCCCATTGCCCCTCTTTTTTGTTAGTTTCTTATGTCCTTCCAAGGTGGTAGATATTGATTGCTCGTTCTACATTAGATATGGAGACTATTCCATCCCCATGCTGGCCAGTTCTAGCAGTTTCTACAATGGCATGAACAATATCCTCCACCTGTGAATCCAGGGCAACAATTTCGAACTTTACTCTTGGTATAAGGTCATATGAGACAGGCATTCCTCTCCATTGCAAATGAAGTTCTCGCTGCTTACTCCATCCAGAGACTGTTTCAACAGTCATTCCCGAAACCCCAAGTTGTCTAAGAATCTCTTTTACGTCACTCATTAGTTCGGCTCGTATGATTGCTTCTATTTTCTTCACAGTAGGTTAATGCATAAATTATACTGCTGATATTAAAAACATGGTTAACATGGTTAAAGATCCCAGGAAGACCCGAATTGGAAAGAGCCATGAACAGGCCCGCCTGGGACCATGTTTGGCTCTGAGTGTTATTATACTCAGCAGAATCATATTAAATAAATAGTTAACCAAGTTAACGCTACCTATCCATCAGTCCCCAAGAGACTCAACCAGAGGAGTGCTACAACCCCTTTAGCTTACAGTGAATATGGTATTTAGCAATATGCCGCAGAAGACTCAACTTGATTATTTATGCCCAATCCGTAGTTAAGTCTAGGCCAACCTGCGGCATGAATAAACACATTTTGGCGCTGACACTAAATTCAGGAAGTTGTATTAAAAACATGGTACACAAATTGATTTAGATGTAAAGTCTAGGGATGGAAAGAAAAAGATGATTACATCAAAAACCTATACGGTTTTGAAAACCGAGAACCTTTTCATCATATCTATTACTGCTGATAAGTCTTGATATTTCAATAGCACCACGAACAGTTCTCTTGATATCCTCTCGTATCATAACAGAAGGATTAGGTTTTCTATTAGCTTCTCCATCTTCTCCAACCATAGCAGAATAATTATTCTCTGTATCTTCTGCATACCACCCTCTGCTCCAACCTACAAATGAAAACTTGCCAAATACAAAACCTAGTTGTGACCAAAATGACATTAACTCTCCTGCGGGCAGAGAGGCTATTATCAGCCAGTTCCGTGTTTGGCCTTTCCTCTCTACCGTAATATTGACCTTCGGTGAACGGAACAGAAACCCGGGCCACCATTTTGCAGGTGTATGTATTATATTGTTTTTTTATATAAATGGTATTCAAAAGGGTTAAAATCGGATAGAAAAAAGATAATTGTAAGAATATGGTTATAGACTACAAGAGAAAAGACCGATGGAAGGAGATTTTGTTAAAGTTGTTGAGACAAAAGATGTTCAGGCCTCTCAAATGATTGCAGTGGAAGTTAATGGTGAAAAGGTATGTATTGCCAATGTTGAAGGAAGATATTATGCAATAGGTAATGTTTGCACACATATGGGTGGTCCTCTTGCCGAAGGAAAACTTGAAGAGCATGTAGTTCAGTGTCCTTGGCATGGTTCTAGATTTGATATTAGGACTGGCGAAGTGGTTAGGCCTCCTGCAATGAGACCTGAACCAACCTATGAAGTAAAAGAAGAAAATAATAATATATTAATTAAAAAACAAAAAGAGACCAGCTAGCAAATGTAAATGCGTATTTATTTACAATGTTAGCTATGATTTCGTAGATTGACCGCATGAATTCATTTGAAGAAACCAAACAAAGAGAGAAAGAAGAAAATAATTGGGAGAATATTACATCGGGAAGCAATGAATCATCTTGGTATGCTAACATAGAAGAGCCAATAAAATCTAGCAAATTGACGTACAACATTCCTTCATCCTCATCGGGAGAACCAGTGGATGTGGCTATAATTGGTGGGGGAATAGCTGGTCTGACTACTGCTTACTTGCTTTCAAAATCAGGTAAGAAAGTTGTTGTGATTGAAGATGGCTATATAGGAAGTGGAGAGACTGGCCGAACCACTGCTCACATTACTCATGCACTCGATGATCGATATTATAACCTTGAGCAAAAACACGGATTAGGTGGAGCGCGTAACGCAGCCAATAGCCATACTGCTGCTATAAACCTTATTGAGTCTATCGTAAAAGAAGAAAATATTGATTGTGATTTTGAAAGAGTAGACGGATTTTTATTCCTAGATCCTACCGACAGGAAAGAATCTTTGGACAAAGAACTTGAAGCAACACACAGAGCAGGGATAACTACAACTGAGATATTAGAGAAGGCACCTTTGCAGTCATTTAACACAGGACCCTGCATACGTTTCCCTAATCAGGCTCAGTTTCAGCCCTTGAAATACCTTAGAGGTTTGTATAACTCTATACTAAAAAAAGAAGGACAAATTTTTACCAAAACCCATGCCCAAGAAATAAGCTCAGAGGGAATTAAAACCTCAGACGGTTACACAGTCGAAGCCAGAAATATTGTAATAGCTACCAATGCTCCTATAATCGATAAAACAAGCAAAATCTATGATAAACAAGATGCATTCAGAACTTATGTGATTGGAGCGAGAATAAAAAAAGGAGCAATTCCAACTGCATTATATTGGGATACAGGAAACCAGAATTCAGAAAATCTTGTGGCTCCCTACCATTATGTTAGGATCCAGAAAATGGATAATGATGATAATCAAAACTTCGATTTGCTTATTGTAGGAGGAGAAGATCACCGGACAGGAAACATTTCATCCGCTGAAGATTATGAAAAACGCTATTCAAAATTAGAATCATGGACCAGAGATCGATTCCCCATTGAGGGCATAGAATATCAATGGTCTGGTCAAGTGATGGAGCCCCAGGATTCAATCGCGTTCATAGGGCACAATTCAGGAGACAACACAAAAAACATCTACATTGCTACAGGCGACTCTGGAAATGGAATTACACATGGTACAATAGCTGGAATTCTTCTAACAGATCTGATTCTAGGAAAGAGTAACCCATGGACTGCTTTATATGATCCTTCAAGAAAGCCTAGAAGAGCGCCTGGTGCAAAATCTGAAGAAGGAGGAGGGGCACAATCCCAGGAAGCAGAAAAGCCTACTGATCAAGTAGAGCAGGAAAGTGATAAAAAGTTATCTTCTAAAAGTGAACAGAGGATGGTATCTCTTGAAAATTTAAAGGAGAGACAAGGCATGGTCTTAGAAGAAGAAAAAATAGCCGCATACAAAGATCATAAGGGACAACTACACACATATTCTGCGGTATGCACTCACTTGGGTTGTACTGTAACTTGGAATAATTCAGAAAAATCATTTGACTGTCCATGTCATGGTTCACGCTTTTCTCCATCAGGAACAGTAATTAATGGACCTGCTAATACCGCGCTGGAGCCTAAGCGAGTCACCTGACCTTTATTTATACTGCTTTACTATTATCATATCTATCTTGATATTCCAACATCTATTTTCCGTTACATGATTTGAGAATTGAGTAGTTTTTTATAGATCTGAATATACCAGGATAACTCTCTTCCATTTTTAAACTAAAAGCGCTCGATGCAGGAAAATAAGAAGAAAGAATTGTCGAGTCTGCGCACTCAAAAGTTGCTAAGCAATAATAAGAAAAGAGGTTGTTTATCATCCTACAACTTATCTACTTTTACAAGATTTCCATTAAAATTGGTTCATTATCGAGTCCATAGCCGTGTATGCTACCAACTAGTTTAGCATTCCATCCTGCGGGCAGAGAGGCTATTATCAGCCAGTTCCGTGTTTGGCCTTTCCTCTCTACCGTAATAATAATCGGTGAACGGAACAGAAACACGGACCATCATTTGCAGGAAGAGATTGTAAATTGACCATTTTATTTAAATGATTCATTCACTTTGACAATTGATTTGCTTTGATGGTTTATCTACGGAATATCACCTTTCTGATGGTGCTCTACCACTATGTGTCGCTGCATATCTCCTAAATTATAAAATCGTTTATTACAAGCTCTGCATTTGTAGTGTTCTAACGAATTTGAAGACAAGGTTCCATATTTTCTCCGTCGTCGTCACACAAAATCCAATAATTGTTCAGATTTAGAAGCATAAATGTGGGTAAGAATGTGTTTCCGAATATCATTGTGTTCTGCAATCACTCCATGAGTGCATATTGTAGTTATTGAGCCATCATTTTTGACACCACGCATTTTCATACACAGATGTTCTGCTTCAGCTATAACAAGAACACCCTTTATCCCATGTCCCATAATTTCGCCGGCTATCTGTCTGGTTAATCTCTCCTGTATTTGCATTCTTCTGGCATATTTTTCCACCAAACGTGCCAATTTTGAGATACCAAATACCTTACCATCGGATGGAAGGTATGCTATGTGTATTTTTCCATAGAAAGGAAGCATATGATGTTCACACATGCTATAAAACTCGATATTTTTAGCAATGATTGGACCGTTAGTCTGCTCACTGAAACTTGTATCAAGTCCAGCACTCATTATATAACCGCCAAAGATTTCTTCATACATTTCTGCGATTCGCCTTGGAGTATCAATTAAACCTTCTCTATCTGGATTTTCTCCTAGCTCAATTAAAATTTGCCTTATTAGTTTTTGAATCTTTTTTTCCCTTCTTTTTCCCTTCTTTTTCCCTTCTTTTTTAGTCGGTAAAATCCTCTCTATCAACTCTAAATTTCCAGAGTACGCTTTTCTAATTCCCTGCATTTTTCGACTCCTTAACCTTTGGTAATATCTCCGCAACTGCTGTTCTTACTGTTGATATTCCTGTCCTAAATGGATGGGCTCCATCTCCTTTACCTGAAACAGGGTTTACCCATTCATAGAATGCATTCACTTGAGGATGATTGTCATTTGACACGATTTTTGATAACAGTGTACTGAATTCTTGATATTGATCAAACCGTATTCGAGCCAACATTTCTATTCCTGTAATCCAAGGCCAAAAAGTATGATTGTGGTAATAATTTGGTTTAAGAATCCAGGGTCCCGTTGATTTAAGCTCAACTTCTGTCACTAAGGGCCAATTCGCCTTCCATACTCTCCTCTTAACGGCGTCAAGCGTACTTAGGGCTCGATTGAGATTAATAGTAGGGATTTCTGATTGCAATGCTTGCTGATGTCGTTGCTCTTGCAGTTGACGCTTGTGATATCGATTTGTCTTACGCGTTTGATTGTCATCGGAAGATAATTTAATGCTATCATTTGGAGTATCTTCTGTAATTGCTACAAGATAAAGCAAAATATCTTGTGTGAGCGTCCTATATGGACCACCAAGATGATGTGACTCTAGCAAATCTATGTAACTTCTGTCTTCTTCTGACCAAAGCTTGTCTTCTACTGCCCTTCTTGCTTTGTTTAAAAGTTTTAGTGTTTTGCTAACTTCTTTATTCCTCCGATTTAAATCCATCAATAGAGAGGAGAAATTAGTCAAGGCCAGTATCCAACAAGATTGACTATAAACTATTTTTCCAGCTCTCAAAACAGTATCCATCCAATCTTCATTGTGGTTCTGTTCTAATAACCCATCATTATCTATATCGCGGGTAGATAGATATTCGACTGCTCTCAACATGGCTGGGACAGTATATTCTATAATTTTTTTTGGTGATCTTATCGAAGGGGATATTGAATGAGATATTACATCGTTATTTTTCGACGGCGATATTGGTGATGCTGATATAAATTTACTTATACCTGCTTTCAGAATTGTACTCATGATCCAAGACGTTGTGGAAATCATTAGTGCCGTAGAGTCTATATCTGGATTAGCTGCATAGATTTCAGAAAAACCAGCCTGGTATATCGTGGTAGGGAGAGCCCCTTCAAATTTCTTTTCTATATCATCGCTTGCTACAGCAGACAAAAATTTCATTTCAGGCGATCCCCTACCATAGATTAGTTTTTCTTTTCCAGGCAATATTTGGTGAGACCAGATAAAAGAGATATGCTGCATTACCTCGTCGATTTTTCCTAATAGAAACCAATCCTTTAGGATGTAAGCCGCATCTCTACACCACACTGCGCTATATATTCCCCCAGGATTTATTCCTTGAAGAATGTCTTTCTCTGTTGTCTGCATAAACTTCATTAATCTGGCCTCAAAAGGCTTCCATAGTTCTAGAGAGCAGCAGGAGGATAACATATTCCCGTTCATATTCATTTCACTTAGTTTTTGGATTTTTTACCTAGACGGAATTGAATGCAGGATATAATGTCATTCCGCCATCAACAAAGAACGTTGTACCAGTGATGTAACTGGCCTTGTCTGAAACTATAAATTCTACAACATTTGCTATTTCATCTACGTCTCCTATTCTACCTACAGGTATCCTTTTGAGGACCCTTTCGAGTTCGACTTTATTTTCATTTAGTTCTTTATTCATTTCAGTTTTAATAGCACCTGGAGCAACTACATTTGCTCTTATACCATCTTTAGCTATCTCCAAGGCCATTGATTTTGTCATCATCTCGATGCCAGCTTTTGAGGTTGCGTATGGAACATAAAATGGCTTGGGTATTGTTTGATGAACGGATGACACATTCACTATGCAGCCGCCCTTTGGGTTTTCTTGTTTTTGCATTTTTTTGACAGCTTCTCTGCTACAGACGAATGGTCCTGTAAGATCAACACCTATTATTTTGTACCAATCATCAAGACTTATCTCAGTAAAATCCAGTTCCTCCTGAATTCCTGCATTGTTTACTAGGACGTCTATTCTGCCAAAATATGCTACGGTTTCTTCTATCAACCTAATACAGTCAGGTTCCTTAGAGATGTCCGCAGCAATTGGAATTGATTGACAATCAAATGAACCTTTCATTTCATCAGAAGTTTTTTGCGTTTCTTCCTTATTCCTAGAGTTTATTACTATTCCAGAATAATCATTCGACCTTGCTAAAGTAGCAGCTATAGCTTTTCCAATTCCTCTGCTTGAGCCTGTAACCAAAGCAATCTTTTTTCTCATAAGCTTATTTTATCTCCTGTTTATCTGATTATACTAGTATCCCGTAAACTCCTCTATTCTTATTCGATCTTTTGGGATCTGAAGGCCTTCCTGCAGCAACTCTTTCATCGCGTTAACCATGTTAGGAGGGCCACAGATGTAAAAGATTGAATTTGTAATCTCATTATCGTTTAGGTATTTGGTTAACATTGCTTTGTCTATTCTCCCTCTTTCTCCTTTCCATTCTTTGCTAACATCAATTGCAGATGAAGTCTGGTTATCATCTTCTTTTTCTGTAATAGTATACACAATCTTTAAGTTCTTGTTTCTGTTTAGACACTCATCAAATTTTTCTTTGTACAGTGTGTTTGGTACATTCCTATTGGAATCAAACAGTACTATACTCATAGGTAGTTGTTTGTCAGTTGCATACTTTATCATACTTCTAAATGGAGTAACACCTATACCACCAGATAGTAATACAGCAGGTTTGGAATAATCATCATGTAATACGAATTTTCCTAATGGTTTACTAACTTTAGCCTTTGAGCCAATTTTCAAAGATGAAAGCCTTTTCTTATATGGGGTGTCTCTAATTCTGGTACTGATCATAATCTCCTCCTCTGTTGGAGAAGAAGCAAGAGAAAAATGTCTGACTGGACCCTTAGAGTCATTATTCACCCCACCTATATCAAAGAATGCATATTGTCCAGCTTTATAGTTAAAGATCTCATGACTGATATTATCTTGTCTGCCAAACCTAAACGACATTACATCAGTATCCTTATGCTCTTGCTTTTCCAATAATGTGAGCTCAAACTCATTCTTTCCAGTACCTGTCTCTTTTTCTTGTTCTTTGGTTTCATGTTTTAGAATGTTAGTAGATCCTGTGGCTAGCTGTTGTTGTTGTTGTTGCTGTTGTTGTTGTTGTTCTTTTTCCTTTGAAGCTAGGGATGGCTCTAAGTCTATCAATATATCGCCTGTACTTTGTTCTATTTTTACTGGGTATGATGAGAGATCCGTCGCCCATACAGTCTGATCTGAAACTTTGGCATTTCGGATATCAAATACAGCATAGTGCCATGGACAAATCAGGTTGTATCCTTCGACGTTACCATCTTCCAACGGTCCGCCTTCATGGGAGCAGACCGCATCCATCGCATAGACCCTGCCGCTGACTTTCGTTAACACTACGGGTTTATTTTTTACATCTATTCTTACTGGCTTATTTTCTTGCAGGTCTTTTTCCTTAATTTTTAAGTGCTGTTTCGACATTTTAGATACTATATTGTATCTATATTATATATACCTTTGTAAACGGATCAGCAACCGGTCTAGTATCTAAGCGAATTGTTCAGGGATATGCGGGACGCAGTTGAGTGTTGAACAACAATTAAATACCAATGATACTATATAGTATCTAAAGTGTATATGGAACAGAAGCTGATCGAATACAGAGGTCCTTTTGGAGAAACAAAGGAAAAGATTTTAGAATTGTTACTGGATGGTCCAAAATCATCTGCAGAAATAGCTGATAGACTGAAAATACAAAAAAGTGCGATCAGATCTCATTTAGAATCACTCCAATCTGAAAAAGCAGTAAATTCACACTTCAAGCTAAACACCGAACGAATGGGTAGACCTAGAAGAGTCTATGAATTAACACAATTGGGACGAGAGCTATTTACAAGAAAATACGAAGAAATATTGTCACTTATTCTTAAGAAGGTTGGCGAAATAAGTGGTCAAGAAGAACTGCGTAAAATTGTTGAGTCGATAGCGGATGAGATAGCTGAAGACATAAAGTATAAAATTCAAAAAAATG
>JALZGI010000376.1 GCA_030861105.1 Thermoproteota archaeon | reverse complement strand
ATCATTCATATTAGTATTAATGTTATTGCGGGATAAACGGAACCAGTAGGCCTCCCAAAAATTCAGAGGTAAAGGTCACTAAACTTTCTCAACCAAATAGTAGTTCTAAATGATTACGCCAAAGCACATTGCTTGTGCAATGTGAATACTATGAAAGCATTATCAATAGCCTTCTCGGATGAATTTCACAGGTTCTTCTCTTATAAGAATATCTTATCCAAATTATTTAATATCAGTAATCATCTTATTTCCTGTAATTTTTAAGTGTCTCAACTAGCCAATCTATCTCTTCCTTAGTTTTAGCAAGGTGACCAATTTTTACACAATCTCTTATGTCTTTGGATTTCATTTTGTTCCAAACCGAGTCTGCGATTGAAGTCGCGAGCTCTTTTGTGATGCCTTGAGAATTTAACATATGTTTTGTAATTTCACAAAAATCTACATACTTGTATTGTTTAAAATGAAGTACAATAAATCTGGAAAGCAAAGGAGTGAGCATTCGATCTGTTCCATTACTGGTTGCAAATACCCATGTCTTTAGCTGAGTTTTACGTGTTTTCTGAAACTTAGTTTCTGTAATCATTCCGGATTCCATAAGACTAAGGAGTGCAGTTTGATCTTTTATTGGCATGTGTTCGATCTCATCTACAATTAGGTATCTCGGACGACTAGTAAATAGATAATCGATCATTCCTGACCTGGTACTGTGACTTCCCAAGGTAAAGAAAGAACGTGGGAGCTTCATACATTCTAGCATGAAAAGAGTCTTGGCGGATGCTGGTGGGCCCACTAATAATATATGAACCGGATTTTGTGATGTTAGTGATAAGCTAAATAGCTTTTTGACGTCATTATAACCCACAATATTACTAAATAGCTGGTTTGATGGGGAAAAGTCGAGCAAATTGTCCGTATACCTGCGTTTAGTTTCTAGTGGCCTCTCCTGAGCTTGTTCCCTATCTTCAGCAGGGCCGTCGATTTTGTTCACATTTGTAGCGAAATCGTCGTCTCGCTTAAAGGTCATGGGTTATATTGAGCTGATGGGATATTATAGATGTTACAGACATTACGCAAGGAATAATATTCACCCAGCCTACGAATGTCCGTATCCTACATGTCCATATTCTAGTGAGGATTAAAGTCTACAATGCTTCTGATATCCAAGAGGTCTAATTCATTAGCCATCGCCTTGGCTTCGTTGGTTTCATGGTCCTGATTTATGCATCTGTCGTAAAATTGGCAATGTGGACATTTGTTTCTCTTTGCTTCATCAATCAATCTTGGCAGCAGGGAAACGTCGTTTTCCTCAAGAGCCCTTAAAAAGAGATTCTTCCTTCTGACCATTTCATTTTTCAAGATTTCCCTTGCTATATCATTTTTTGGCAAAAGGACTTCCCAGCTTTCGATTCCTACATCCTTTGCGTCGAACGGTCTAAAAAAATAGTCTCCCTTTGAATCACTCTTAATCCATTTGAGTTCTTTGATATTGTATCTAATAGAAATAACTCCTTTCTCTATCCCCGTCATGACTAGATAATATAATAATTGTCTTAAGTAGGATCTAAATGTGTCATCGTAAAAGTCTAGACGCTTCCCGTTTACCGTATCTTTTAATTCTACAACTGTGTCTCTATTACCCGTCATAATGTCGGGATGGGCTACTATTCCATCCATCTCGATAATTGCCTGTGCCACTCCTAAATTGGCAAGTTGAGTAATTACAAACTCACTAGACTCTCCTCTCACGAAATGGTGAACCATTTCATTAGAAATAGAATCCGTGTCTGAAAATTTTCTGGAGTAATATTGCTTTCTCATACAAGTTGTTGGCAGGATGTCTGACACATGCACAGTATTATCTATTCTTTTTCTTTCCTCGGATCTCGCCTTCAGATTTCTCTGTAGTATGTCGGTAAATTCTTGGCTCCTCCTTATTCTGATAACCACTATCTATCATCTCCTCCCGCATTCGATATGGGATGCTGCTCTAGCATATTGATATTATGTATTGCAAATACAACTTACCCGTTATTATTCTTGTAGTCTGGTTCTTGAGTTGGGACTATGCCCTAGAGTAACACACCTAGACAGCCTTCTTTGCTGCACAGAAGAAATTTTATACAACCCTAAGAGTAATGTAAGATTGTACTTTAAGTGTATCCGAACTGACCAATTCCAACATAAGATGCTTAACTAGACTACCGAGATACAGATAATTATGGGCTTTCTAATCGAAAATATTCAAATCCTCTTATCGGTCTTGGTGATGTATCAAACAATTTAGACCGAGAATTCTTAGCAAGTGTAGCTAATAACTTCTTTCCTGATTCCATCTTTCGTCTTTTAATCCCAATCTCCTTGACCGATTCTTTTGAATACTTTCCCACTTCCCGTCCAAATTCCATTCCAAAGAGGATTATTTGCTGGGCTCCAAACTCTTCTGCCAGAAATACACATCTATCTCCGTCGGTAAATCCGCCGAAGTTATATACATTTTTTGTGGGCATTACTTGCGTGGTGCCAATAATGCGATGGAGTTTAGGAACCACTTTTTTGAGCATATCGATATTATCTCCATGAGCGTGTACGACCATTATTGCTCCCATCTTTTCGGCTTTCTTCAAAAAAGACAAATTCCCATCTAGGTCAGTAACTACAATATCTGGTTTCATTTTGTTTTCGATAAGCGCTTGCACTGATCCATTTGCAGCAATCTTTACGTACCTTCGAAATTCCTTCCGCTTTAACAATTCTATATTTCTCTCTAAACTTGGGCCCGCGCCTATTACAAAGACTTGTTTTCCAGCTATCTTTTTTTTAAGAACCTTAGTATCAAGAGCCTTCCTTTTTATTAGAGTAGAAAGTATCCTTGCTGCTTCTTGATCCTTTTCAGTGCTATACCCAAACCGTTGTCTGACGTCTTGGTAGTATGGAAACCAGTCTATGAATTTCACGTCTTTTGATGGAGAGAAGTTATTAATAGACTGTGTGATGAATATTTACTACTTGGCTAGAAAAACTATCTATGGTAAATGCCCGAAATGCAGAACAAAGAGTCAACTTGAGGTAGTGTCTGGGAATCCGGGTAAGGAGAAATTTAAATGCAACCAGTGTTATCACAAGTTTGGTATGGAAGAGCTTTAATGCTATTGACCGCATATGCTAACATATAATAACTATCTATATCAGCTAAAAGTCATGTCTAAGATGTAATAGCTAGTATTGCTCCTTTTTAGGTTGGGTTAAAAACTTGTTTTCCACAAAATATTTTAGATCAAAGCAATCGTTAATGTCTTGCGGGGCCAACTCATTTATCTAGCAATAAGAAATGCGTAACTTGTTTTTGC
>JALZGI010000365.1 GCA_030861105.1 Thermoproteota archaeon | reverse complement strand
GCAAAAAGGAAGAGACTTTGACTATATTACTATTCCCACACTATTCCAGGAATTTCTTAGCTTATCAGCTGTGTCATCGGCGTGTCTGTTCTTTGCCACTTCGTAAGTAGCAGCAGCGAACTCTTCAAAGTTTGTATTCGGGTTCGTTAATCTCTGATCTTTTACGGCCTGGTACCAGATTCCCAAAGGTTTTTCCCAACTGTTTCCTCCGACGCTAGTGGCAAATTCGTAGAATGCTTTGTTTGGAATCCCACTGTTAATGTGAACTCCTCCGTTGTCTTCTTGGCCATTGTAAAAGTTATCCATATGGGCGGGCTGGTCATCATCTGGGTGGGCCGAACCCGGAGAGGCCATGTCTCTTAGTGCCCTGTACCCTTCTAGTTTCCAAAGCCCTTCGGCTAACAGCCATGATGCAGTGTTGGAGTCTTTTCTCCCAACCCAATGCTTTACTGTGATACCGAAAACATCGGCCACATGTTCGTTTAATGCCCCCGACTGGCCCTGATAAATTAGATCTGCTTCATACTGTATTACTGCATGTCCAAACTCGTGGGCTTGAACGTCTATAAACCTACCAAATGGGTGGAAGTACGATGGATCACCCAATCCAAATGTCAGATTTTCTCCATCCCAAAATGCATTATCGTAGTTTTTGCCATAGTTAGCATAATACTTGACGATAGCTGATTTGGCATCAAAGCTTTCACGTCCAAAGTTCTCATGCCAAAAATCATATACTTTGTCCATATTGTCTATTTCTCTTGAATTTATTAGCTTGCGCTTGACTATCTTAGCCTTAGTCCTTTTCTTTCTACGATATCTTTCGTTTATCTCAAAAGATGCTTTCAGCGGAAGATCATGGGACTCTTTGCAGTCATAGAAGTGGATGTTTTTCTCATTCAGTACTCTTCTTAGGCTGTTAGCAATTGCATTTCTGACGCCCCGATAGTTATATGCAACCGCTCTTTTTGACCTCAGAGCGGCTGACTGTTTTATGTGATTTAATAACCTAAGCCTCTTGCTCGGATTCTTCTCCTTCTCAAGTAGCCTAACTAGAACCCTTTGAGGGACTATTTCACAAACACAGCATAAATCCATTATTCCCTTTTCATGACACTATTACTTAAGGTATTTCTTTTTTGTAAAATCCACTATTTTTCCTCTTTAATCAAGGTTTTCCTCCGCTTTAGCATCTTCTGGTAATCTGCCATGCTTTAACAAAGTTCCATTATAGGCCACGTTTGACGATGTGTTAGATCTAGCCATAGAATCTGAGAAATTTTTTACCCGTGATCTAACTTTGTCTTTGCTTTACTAACTTATCTTTTTCTTAGGGCCTTTTCTTTTAGATAGCTAATCAATGGACCTACGTTAGATGGCATTGTACGATCCGTTGTGTTGATGGAATGTCTCTTACTCTCGTTTTCCACTACAGTAACTTTGTAATTGAGGTAGTCTGCTCCACGCAAAGGAGTTGTGGGTTGCGACGGTAAATCAAAGAACTTGGCATCCTCTATAAGGCGAAGTAGTTTGGAAGCTTCTTCTTGAGCAAGAGAATCACTGTCAATTGAAACAGTCTTACTAATACCCGCTATTCCACCGCTTTGCTCAAAGTAAACCTTCATAAATTTATAGCTATTCCACATTACTGATCGCGGTATATTTTATATTCTTCTCTCTTTAACATAATCCTGGTCGTTAAAACAGCATGTGTGTCTTCAATAATCTTAATTCCAGATAACTATCATCATAATTCTGGAACAGAATTGATCGTCATGACATTAAATAATATAAATCACCGTCTTAGCCCCTATTTGCAAAGTCCGTTTTCTGGAATGTTTAGTTTGCAAGGTAATAGGAATAGCACTAGTGCCTTGGCTAGAACCGCGGCTGTTCTCATCATAGTCCATTCAGAAAACAATGTCCCCCACATCCTTTTGACAAGAAGAAGTTCGCAATTAAAGCATCACACGGGTGAAATATCATTTCCAGGAGGGCAGTTTTCCCGGGCCGAAGATCAAAGCCTGCTTGACACTGCTTTAAGAGAAACGCGGGAGGAAGTGGGCCTCTCCTTTAAGGCAGAGGATATACTTGGAAGGCTGAAAACTGTTTACACTCTTACATCAAACTTTGCTATCGTGCCTTTTATAACTATACAAGAAAAAATTCCAGAGCCCCGAATTCTTGCAAGTGAGGTTGACTGTATTGTGGATGTTCCTCTACACCAGACATTATCTAGTTTCGAACCAGATATAGAACACTATCATATTTCCCGAAAAGGAGTTTACAAATTTACGTACGAGGGTTTTATTATTTGGGGAGCAACAGCTAGGATTCTTAAGCAATTGTATGATAGGTTGCATGTCTAGAAACTCCTTTTGTGAATGATTACATTTCCCAGTATGAAAGATTTGATTGGCGATACAACGTTTCCAAACTGCAGTAAAGACTAAAGGTTTTTTGCAGCGAAGAAAACATGGGCAAATGGAGGAATTGGTGAAAATTGATGCGGTATATGATCCTTTTGCAATAGTAAGGGCTAGGTACTCATAAGAGAAATTAGAGAAATTTCCTGTTGAGGAAATATCCAACTGTTATAATGCAGTTAATTTAAAGGTTCAGACAATGGATACTCATATACTCCTCATATCGATCTACCACATGGTGCTGACTGACCAAGCATATAACCGAACCCGTACAATAGGCAACTATAGTTCTTGTCATCTGGGTCCGGGTGTAGAGGCGTGTGAATTATTTTTGACATGATACATCTGTCCAGCATTACCGAGAGATTGGATAGCAATACGCATGTCTATAGTCTGTTGTCATGATTTCTGTTGCGACGCCGTAGATGTACCGCCTGTTGTTGGAGATGTACCGCCTGTTGTTGGAGATGTACCGCCTGTTGTTGGAGATGTAC
>JALZGI010000364.1 GCA_030861105.1 Thermoproteota archaeon | reverse complement strand
CCAAAAAGGTAACCGACAACCGTGGAGGATTTTGCTCGTATGAGCTCAAGAGTGTCTGGGTTTTTCTTTTGTGGCATCAAACTAGAAGTTGAAGAGTACTTGTCGGGGATTTCCAGGTAGCCGAACTCAGAAGTGCTCCATAGTATAAAGTCCGTTGCTAGTCGAGATAAATTCAACATTATAATACCAAGAGATGACATGAATTCAACTAGGTCATCTCTCGACGTAGTTGCATCTATTGAATTGTTCAGAATTCCTTTGAATCCCAGTAACGATGAGGTCCTATCTCGATCAATATTGATGCTTGTTCCCCCGATGGCACAAGCCCCAAGTGGAGACATATTTATTCTGTGATAGGAGTCGTTCAGTCTGTCAACATCTCTCGTGAGGTTTTCAGTGTAAGACAAAAGAAAATGAGCAAAAGTCCCTAGCTGTGCATGCTGAAGGTGGGTATGCATAGGCATTATTGAATGAAAATGATTCTGAGATTTTGAAAGCAGCGAGTCCATAAGGCATATCAGGGCACGGGCTATACGGTTGATAACATCTCTAACCAACATTCGAATATCGAGGTTAACTTGGTCGTTTCTTGATCTAGCGGTTTGCAGAACACCCCCAACATCATAACCTAGCTTTTTGATAATGAATGCCTCAACGCACTCGTGTATGTCTTCAAACTTATCACTATCCAGTACCTTGGGGTCTTTCCGTATTGCCTCCAGACCAGTGAGAAGATCTCGTAAGGCCGCAGATGATAAAAAACCTATTTCATGCAGCATTATAACATGAGCCTCACTTCCCAATAGATCATAAAAGAGCAAATGGTAATCTACATTAATTGAGGAGAGAAACTTGAGCGCACTCTTATCCAAGGAATCCTTGGTCCTAGACCTGTACACAAATAAGGAAATCCAATGCTTTTATTTTAGTTTTACAAAATGAGAAAGTTCTATTCTTAATCTGAAGTACATCATCAAGCCGGCTTATAGTTGGCAAATATTAAATAGTAATTACTGAGTCCAGTATTGTATGGTTCAAGACCTCCAAAACACACGCAGACAGATATTTGACGAGTTGACTAAGATAGTAGACCCCGAAATAGGAGTATCAATTATGGAGCTTGAATTGGTTGACAACGTTGACATCGATTCTGGGAAGGTCTCGATAGACCTCCACTTGACGAGTCCCTTTTGCCCCGCAGTATTTGGCTTCAAAATAGCCCAGGATGTGAGAGATAATGTCTACAAGATTCCGGAAATTAGCTCGGTTAAGGTAAACGTTAGCAATCATTTCATGGCGGAAGCCATTAATAAGCAGGTGAACGAGAGTCCCCCTCCCCAAAAACCGTAGGAGTAATATATTTTTGGTGTCGTGCTAAAAATTAATACCTGGTCCTAATATCTTCCGGAGTATACGAAGCCAGCTCCTTCTGGGGAGGAAAATTTCTATCGGTCACTAATTCACTCCGCTACGTAGTCTATTTTTCTAAGCTCGGCCAAAGTCTTAGGAACTTTAGAAATATTCATTAGATGGCTCCTCAGCAATTGTATTCCCAAAGCCGGGTCCACTCCCTTGGGGCACACAGCACTGCAGGAACCTGCAAAATGACATCTCCAAATACCATGTCTATCATCGACCTTATCCAATCTCTTCCTTTTGGCCTCATCCCTGTTATCTGCGAAGTATCTGTAAGCCTGGGACAGGGCCTGTGGCCCCGGGAATTTTGTATCCGTAGCAACCGTTGGGCATGCAGAGTAACAAAGGCCACACCTAATGCAATATGAAAATTGCAGGTACTTATCAATATCACTTGGGGTTTGCTTAAATTCGGTGAGTTCTCCTTTTTGAGGAGAAGGGTGTCGATTCTCGATAAAAGGTTTCATGTCTTTGTGGTGATTGAAGAATTGCTGGAAATCTGTTACGAGGTCGCGTATAACTGGGAAATTTGGAAGTGGCTCACATGTAACAGTGTCGGACTTTAGATCGGAAATTTTAGTATAACATGCAAGTCTGGGGATACCATTGATCATCATACCACATGATCCACATGAAGCCATCCTGCAGGAAAACCTAATTGCAATGCTACTGTCCAAGTGCTCTTTTGCATAGATAAGTGCGTCCAATACGGTTGTCCAGCGACGAAATGGGAGATTAAAAGTGCTGAATGATCTCTTCGTAGTGTTGAGAAAACTTCCCCTGAAGACCCTCAGATTGATGGTTTGTTTTGATTCCTCGTGGGCTGGCCTATTGTCGCTCGAAGCAGTCTTTTTTGTCAAAGAAATCCGCTCGTCACTTCCTTTTCCGCTTGGTTTCATAGACCCAGATTGTTAGCGATTATAATTGTTCTCGTTCCATAAATTAGAACAACCAGCATCGCCGCGAGGGTGAATATAGTCACAAATCTTTCCCACTTACCATTTTGACGTAGTTCAATTAGCATAATTCTCAGCCCATTGAACCCATGGATAGATATGAGCACAAGTATACTTTCCAGAAGCAAGGCGTACCATAAAATACGATAGTTCTCTACAACGTTTTGATATTCTAGGGACATTGAAAAAGGCATCACTAATCTCATGAGCACGTGCACCGCGACGACAAAAAGTGCTCCCAAACCAGTGATATAGTGCAATTTCATGATCGTGCTTTCCCTTAGAAAAGTACTGTTTGTTTTCAGAACGTTACCTGATACCATATACTATTCCCCTCCGAACAATATATTGCTGCCATAAAGCATAGCTGCGGCTGCCAATATCAGCGCTATCCAGATTCCAGATTTCTGCCTATTATTAAGCGAAAGGGCATTGTATGGATAATCTGGACGCCCTGGCTTCCCGAGACCTCTCCCCGTCTCAACAAGAATCAGACGTATGCCGTTTGCCGAATGAAATGTACTTGCCCCTATTACGAGAATTAAAAATAGGTGCCCCCAGGCTGTCTGCGTAAGCGCGAGCATGGAATTCCAGGCGTCAATTCCGCCTATGATGCTGCTGGTCTCGTAGACGTGTCCTATAAAATATAAAAGCAGAAACAGCCCGGTCAGTCTCATCAACCAATACGACATCCGTTCCCAGCCATAGCGGGTCGGATTCAACCATCCTTTCAGGCCTTCTCGATTCGCTCGAGTGCTTTTACTTTCATTTTCTCCGAATGCTTCCATTCAATACTTTCTCTCCACAGGGGCGTACCTTGTAAACGTAACTGGGTGCCATTTCATGAGTGGTTCGTTACCGGAATAGTATGCTAGGGTATGTTTCAAAAAGTTAACATCATCGCGCGCTGAATAGTCGGTCCTTGCATGGGCACCTCTAGACTCACGTCTTATGTAGGCACCCATTAAGACTATTTCGGCTATTCGAAGCATAGAGTCTATCTCCATAACATTATAAAAGTTGGTGTTATATTCCTTGGCTTTGTCGTCTACGTGCTTCCAAGCGGCGCTTTTCAACTCTTTTATATGCTCTAGTCCTTCCCTTAGGCCCGTCCCGTCTCTAAAAACATATGCCTTATCGTCCATGGTGTCAGTCAGCATTTTTCGAATATCGTATGGATTCACCTTTCCTTCACCACGGAATATTCCATCGTAAATCCTTTTTTCTTCTTGAGATACTTGCTCTCCGGCAATCGAGGGCGTATCCTTTCTTCCTGCATGCCGAGCAGCCAACTCTCCTGTTATTCTCCCCCAGACAAGACATTCTGATGTGGAATTTGCTCCTAGCCGGTTGGAACCATGTGTACTGTTGCAGGATGCCTCGCCAGCTGCCCAAAGGCCGCTCATCTCCGTACTCCCGTCGATGTTGGTATGTATTCCTCCCATCATATAATGACAAACGGGTCGTATTTGAATTGGCTCACTAACTATATCTACTCCTGAGAACTTTATGCCTATTTCTCTTATTCCTGATAAGCGTTCTTTAATTGACTCCTCTCCAAGATGAGTCAGATCGAGAGCTAGACAATCAGCTCCAGCCTCATGTTTCATCCCCCTACCTTCTTGTATTTCCCTTATCATTGAACGAGAGACTACATCTCTGGGAGCAAGCTCGAGTTTTTCAGGAGCGTATTTTTTCATAAATCTCTCGCCTGAACTATTTATCAGATATCCCCCTTCTCCTCTTGCACCTTCTGTGATCAAAATCCCTGAGGGAAGAATTCCAGTCGGATGGAACTGCACAAATTCCATATCCTTTATTCCTAAGCCAGCTCTATAAGCCATATCCAATCCATCCGGGGTAGATGAGTACGCGTACGTAGAAAAACTATAGATTCTTCCCGCGCCTCCAGTACAAATTATACCTGCAGGAGACCTAAAT
Organism: Thermoproteota archaeon; assembly: GCA_030861105.1. Lineage (GTDB taxonomy): Archaea > Thermoproteota > Nitrososphaeria > Nitrososphaerales > Nitrososphaeraceae > TH5893. The sequence continues at coordinate 1,923 of JALZGI010000364.1, read as the reverse complement.
ATCACAAAATCTCCCGATTTCATTTCAATAGCTGTAACACCTGCAAAGGCATTGCTGTCATGAAGAATGGAGGTACAGAACCATTCGTTATAAAATTCAATATTTTCGAACTTTAGACACGTGTCATAAAGAGTTTGCATTTCATAGAATCCCACTTTGTCCTGCGCATAAGTCGCCCGAGGAAAAGAATATCCTCCAAATTTCCTCTGGTCAATTCTACCGTTGCTTCTTCTTGACCAAGGCATTCCCCAATGATCAAGTTGGTATATCTCCCTGGGCATCATCCTGACGAGACGTTCCGCGACGTCTTGGTCAGCAAGAAAATCGCTTCCCTTTATGGTGTCATAAATATGAGATTCTTCATTATCCCCTTCCTCACCGAAAAGAACTGCTGCGGTGCCTCCTTCAGCCGAAACCGAATGTGACCGCATAACCTGAACCTTGGACAGTACTGCTATTCTGGCTTTGGGGCTAGTCTCAGCTGCGGAGATGGCTGCTCTTAGGCCAGCAAGGCCAGATCCGATAATAATAACATCAAAAGATATTGAGTTGCTCAGCTATTGTATCATCCTCTCAGTAAACGAGGCCAAATATTCTCTTAAATACCTTTAGCGCATCGACGGATCTGCTCCTGAAGTCATGTTCAACCTAGGAGCCTTACAAAATTATACTACTGCCCTTTTTATCCAATTATATTTTCTAATCGTAGATTCAGGATATCCACATTTAGCGCACTGCTTTCCTCGTTTGTGAAAAGAATTGTGACCGCATCTTCTGCACCTAATGTGCGTTTTTTTCCGTGTAAACTTGCCCATCGAGGTGGTGCCTTTTGTCATTACAATCACCCACGTCTAGACGGGAGGCGGAGATATGATGACGACATTGTCTCCCCTAACAACAATCATTCCAAGATCGTTAGTTTTGCTGCCCTCTAATATCTCGACGGATTCTTCCAAAAGTAGATTCATGTGTTGATCAAAACCATGTAGGTTACCTCTGATCACTTTGCCGCCTTTTAACTTGATCAGAACGACCTTTCCCAGACTCTCATCCAGAACCTTAACAGCCATATCTACTGACAACGTATTAAGCTACCTACAACTACAGCTAAATGAGGCTATATATTAAAATTTCATTATGTCATATTTTTAGATTGGTGACTTACAAGGTGTCCAGCTCTACTATAACAATCGACAGATTACTAATGATCAGTTCTAAAAGTTCTTCTCCTTTGTTGGCCCTGGCATTTGTTGGATCCCCCCAAATGCCGTTTTCGGTTATTTTTGGAAATGAGCAGGGATTATTTGTGAAAGTCTGATATGCTCTTTTCGACTTTGACTGTTTGACAGCACCAGGATGGGCCTTATTCATTTGGACGGCACGATGATCGATAGCCAGCATTAATGATGTCTCTGTCTCCCCCCCGTGATCGAACTCAATATCTGCTACATTCCAATAATTCAAGGAGAAAGCGCCGAAATCTTTCTCGCTTACACGGTGATGGTAGTCATGCATTATATATTGCATTGCACCACTGTTTCCATGATGACCATTGATGTAAAAGACTCTCCTCAATCCTGCTTCCGATAACGAGGCTGATATATCTTGAATCGTATCAATGAGTGTAGAATATCTCAGCGACACATTAAACAGCGGGCTATGTTCTACGGAAATCCCATAATGAATAGGTGGAAAGACAAAGGAACTTGTACGTTCCGCGACTTTTTTTGCTACATAGTCTGCAATGATCAAATCGGTTGCAAGCGGAAGATGATCACCGTGCTGTTCAAGGGAACCAACGGGGATAATCGCTCGTCTACGCTGATTTGCCATTTGAGCAAATTCAGTAGAGGTTATCCCACCTACGTTGTCGACGGCAATCATCTACTGAAAATACTTATGATTCTATTTATAACAGTGACT
>JALZGI010000263.1 GCA_030861105.1 Thermoproteota archaeon | reverse complement strand
GCCGTGCACTGAGCTTACATCCAACGCGTCATCTATCCTTAAACGTTCTTTAATAAGTAAAATTCCGTAATACGATGCAAAGCCTAATATAATGCCCAATAGGAACGAGGTTTGAGCAGTAATAAACCCCGCAGCAGGTGTGACACCTGCTAGACCAGAGATGGCCCCGTTAATGACCGCCGTAGTAGAAGGTTTTCCTGCTCTTTTCCACGAAAGAAACAGCCACACTATTGCAGACGTTGCAGATCCGATATGAGTAACTAGCAATGTGTTGGCAGCCAAGCTTCCCGATGCCAACGCACTACCAGCATTAAATCCGAACCAACCTATCCACAATAAGCTCGCCCCTAAAACAGCAAGAGGTATGTTATGGGGAACCATGATATCCGGACCGAAATTCCTTCTACGGCCTAGAACAAGAGCGGCCGCTATGGATGCAAGGCCTGCGCTGGTATGAATAACGATACCGCCTGCGAAATCGAAAACACCTAGATCAGCGAGCCATCCCCTACCCCACACCCAGTGGGCCAGCGGATAATAGACAAGAAGGCTCCAGGCTATTATAAATACGAAAAACGAAGACCACTTCAACCTTTCCGCAAATGCCCCGGTAATCAGTAATGGTGTAATTACTGCAAACATCATCTGGAATGATGCAAAGGTAATACCCGGAATAGTCGGTGCATAATCCAAGGAATTATTGACTGGAACATCTTTGAAGAATACCCAGTCAAATCCACCGATTAACCCTCCCTGAGACGGAGCAAAAACTAATGTAAAACCAAGAATAAACCATAAAGCCGACAGGATTGCAAGACCAGAAAATGTTTGAACCAGGACAGATAGTGAATTCTTACTCCTAATCAGACCAGCCTCAAAGAATCCCAAGGCTGGTGTCATCAGCATTACGAGACCCGTAGAAATAAGCATCCAAGTTGTATCGCCAGTATCAATGGCCAATGTAATATGACGAGAAAATAAACTTCAAGGAATATATAAAACCAGCCGCAGATTCATCTTCAAATCGAGTTTCGCGTATCGAGTCCCATTCTAAACTTATCAGCTGACAACTAAACAAAGTCGAAGATATCGCACATTTAATATGTTATCTATTTTCCTTATACTATTGGCAAGCATGGTCGACGCTATCTCTATCATTATTTTAGGTGCGATTGGAATTGGAGGTGGGATAGCTGGTTCGATCGTGGGCATAGGAGGTGGAATAATTTTTACCCCAGCGCTGACCTTTTTGGGTCTCCAGCCAACTCAGATCTCAAGCACTAGTCTCATTGCTGTTGCATTTACCAGTATTTCTTCCACAGTTTCCTTTGCAAGGGCAAAGAGAATAGCGTATGGTACTGCCTCAAAGCTGGCCTTTCTTTCAGCGCCTGGAGCAGTTCTTGGTGCTTACCTCTCGGCTGTAATGTCGAGCGACCTCTTCAAGATAACCTTTTCTATTATATTGATATTGGCCGCGATATACATACTGTTCGGCAGGCATCTCAAGGAAAGGAGAGTCAATAGAAGAGACAGCTCATACCATCTTTTGGTAGCATATTTTTTTGCCTTCACTGCAGGGTTAGTATCTAGTCTTTTTGGAGTAGGCGGGGGAATTATCTTTGTTCCTTTACTGTTGATTATGATGAACATGAAGATGCATCAGGCCGCTCCGACGTCCCAGTTCATTATTATGATAAGTGCAGTAATTGGCCTGACCATCCACATCTTGCTAGGCCACCCTGCTTACGCGCATGCTCTGTCTTTAGCGGTTGGAGCGTTTGCAGGTGGAATAATCGGAGCTGAAATTTCGGGCTATTTAAGGGAACGTTTGTTACGGATCATACTTTCTACGTATTTGCTGTTAGTAGCCAGCAGGATAATTTTCGAGGTTAGCGAAGACGCAGTATAAATCTTCAGCCAACTTTGAAATCAGTTATTAGAGGTGGTTAAATCTAGTAAAGAGCTTGCATCATGTCACCTGTGCCTATTCAATGAAGTTGCGAGGATACTTACTAGTGGTATATTATTCTTCTTTGTTTGAACTTCATTTAGTGGCAACCCGGCGCCATTCATACTATAGCATTTATGATCACGTGGTGGTCGTGCTCCGATTCATCCAAACTTCCGACTAAATAGTGACTTTGTAAAATTAGGGGTACACCGACTACCATTGCTAGCTCAGAGCCAATTTGTCAGTCGATAGAAAGCGGCTATGCAACGTTAAGTCGATATAAGTTGGTGAAAGAAAGCTGCATACCGAACCCACAAGAACCACACAATGTCACAGTTCTGATTGACGTCGAGTTAATCTTAATGTAAGAAAATGCACAGCTAATTGATTTCTGCTCTGGAGAGTTCCATAAAATGCGATCCACTAACTCATGTCCGTGTTCCTTACAGATTTAATTGGAGGTGGAAGTTTCTCTAGTTTGTGAGATGGATATGCTAAATAGTGTCGAGAGGCACCTTCTCCACTCAATACAATGTTGCAATTAATGCATCGATATCTTATAGCCAACTTCCTTCAGGTTTTATATCCCGAACATGGCTAAAAAGATATGCAAACATAATGTCCAACTTGACTACCGCAGTCTTATAATTTCTCTATTGTCGGGAACACTAGACCTCAGCTTGAATCGATAGTGTACAGCACTTGCAATAGATTCTGATTTGGATTTCTCCCCGTGGTTAACCAACACACGTTTTGGCTTTACACGTGATACGAAGCTCATAATTTGGTTGAAATCGCTATGTCCGCTGAAGCCGTCTATGCGATTGGTTTCACACTTGACAGGCACGACCTTCAGTTTTCCATTTTTGTCCATCATGCTGACTTCGTTCATTGTTCCATCTAGGACCCTGCGTCCCAAGGTTCCATTTATTTGGTATGAGACGAACATAATTCTATTCCTATGCTGGGGAGCTATTTCTTTGAAATACTCCACCGAGGGACCACCTTCTAGCATTCCCGAAGTTGCCATGATTATGCAGGGATCTTCATCATTTAAAATCTCTGCTCTGTTTCCGGGACCGCTAACTACGGTGAAATATTCTGACTTAAATGGGTTAATTCCCTGAGACACAGACTTTCTAACATCATAGCCCAGGTAATGCGCATAGGACATATGGACTGCGCTCGCCTCTGAAATCATTCCTTCGATATAAATAGGAGATTCCATCAGTCTTCCTTCACGCATTTCCTTATCAAGTACTAGCATAATCTCTTGTGCTCTCCCTACTGCTGGGACTGGAATAAGGACTTTTCCTCCACCTGTGAGCGTTCTGTTGATATTGCTTGTAAAGGTTTGATATACTATGGATTGTTCTGGCATGATGTCGGAACTGTTTCCGTATGTGCTTTCTGTTATCAGTGTTTCGACTCTAGGGTAAATAGACAATGCACTGTCCAATAGTTGTGTTCTAGAATATTTGTAGTCTCCTGAGTAAAGAATATTATGTGCTCCAGAGATGTTCATATGAACTGTTGCGCTCCCCATTATATGCCCGGCATTATTCAACGTAATGGTGATATCAGGCGAAATGTCCGTGGGCTTGCCATAAGGAATGGTAATGCAATGCTTGATAACCTCACTAATGTCACGTATTTCGTATGGTATGTATGTGCCATTGCTCTTTGCAATTTTGACCGAATCGGTCTGCAGCAATGTCATTAATGGTAATGTTGGCTCTGTGCAATAAACTGGGCCGGTATATCCGAACTTGAACAACGTAGGAAGAAAACCCTGATGATCGATATGAGCATGGCTGATGATTACAGCATCAAGATCGTCAAGATTAAAGTTAAACCAGTCCAAACGCGGGAACGCGTTTAGCGGTTCCGGTTCTGCTGGATTGACCCCACAGTCTAACATAACCTTGCTTTCAGGAGTCATGACAATAAAACATGATCTTCCAACCTGCTTGACACCTCCTAGGCAAAATAGCATAACCTCTTCCTTGCTGAGGAGTTTGTATCCTGTACTACTATCATTCTTATTTGGAGACTTTTGTTTATATTCAAGATTCCTGCTTCCAGGGTTATCACTTTCCGTACTTTTGTGTCGGATAAGGATTGGCGGTCGAAAAATTTTTTTTCCGAGTTCCTGTAGAAAATTGCTCCGCTCTTTTGCAGAAGCCTTGAGTGTTGAATGGATAGTATTTATGCTAGTTGATGGAATATGTGGCGAAAGCCGTGTATGTGATATCCATCCTGTTGATTGCGCAATCTCTATAACCATTTCTGCATCTATAACCTCCGGTTTATTTACCTCGAGAACTACTTCTCCTGTTGCATCGTCGCAGAAGACTGCTGAGACTACAACCCCACTTGGCAGTAACTTTGAGATCGTCTCTCTTGTTTCATCCTCGGGTAAACGGATTGACGGATCCGTTCGAACAACGAACCTTTTTTTGATAGACCTCGAGAGCGATGATAGGTGATAAGTTAGTTCTGTTAGCGAAAATTTCGGGTTCTTCGTGTATAAGGCTATATTGGGACCTTCAAATTTTGCACCCGAGATTTGTGATTCAGGAGGCAGAGCTTCCAAAATACTTTTCGCGACTTGATTTTCCCGGTCGACGGGTCTCCTTGAACTCTCTCTCGGTAGTTTCTTGTGTTTGTGTTCCGTATTGTCTATCTGTGCCAAATTAACTCAGTTCGCAATCAGGTGCTGATCTCTAATTCGTGCTTATTTTTAATAATAATTGCCTTGGTCAAGACGCACTGATGATAAAGTACTCAAAGGTGCCACTCGATAATATAATCCTATGCAATGATCTGTGGCAAGGAGAAGAGAAAGCAAATGTACCTATCTGTATATCAGTGAGACTGCTTCAGGTTTACCTAGAATTCGAGACGAAAGATTTGAAGCCAATTTCATGCAATAGCTGTAGCCCCTCATCCGTAATCCTATACTGCTTAAGGTCCTTGGAAACATACTTATTCATCCTTCCTAGGTGGTAATAAATCGATCCGGTTGATAAGCCAGTCGCATTCCTAATTTCCGAGAAACCTGCGGATCGATTCAATCCTGCTATAGCCTTTAGTATTTTTATCCGCGTTCTTCTGGCTCGAAGCTGAATCTCTCCGGTCAACAAGATCATTATCTATTAAAATTATTTATCTTTTACTAGGAGAATCTCTCAAACCAAATTAGAATTCCTGTTGTTCCCCAAGGGCCTTAAGGACAGTGTAAACTTGGCACTAGTCAACAGTTCCAGATTGAAAGCGTAATCGAAGGTGGATGACCAGTGAATGTCTGCTAAAATCATCCCAAGTTATACTGTGCCGCGTCCGTACACAAAGGGCTTAGTAAAGCTTATACAGATATTCACGGGAGATTGAACAGTGGCGGGGGTCGTAGCGAAGACAGGCATCGCAACGGGCTCCAGATCTTAAGATAGGGCTACTGAAGACACCCGTGGATCAGGGGTTCAAATGGTAGAGTCTCACTTTTACCAGAACATATCCCTTCGACCCCACCATTCCAATTGAGTTTCTGTTATAATCAGATCCGGGAGAGTGATATCATCAGATTCTAGTCAACGCAATGTTATCTGGGCCACTTTAGATCAGAAGCTCGAACCATCATTGCGACTTTTTTAGGATAAGGCGCTAAGTGCGATATGAATACCATTTTGCAACTCTCATGACTAAAACTCCGGCCGAGATGACAGATAACGCTATCACAATAAACGCAGGCGAAATCAAATAATTAAAGGGCTCTGGAGCTGTAGAATAGAACTTACATGATTCATATTTTGAGCAATCCTTTTCTACAGGAAAAAATAAGATTATTACTATGAATAGGACTAGTAAGACAGTCCCGAAAGAGGAGAAAAGTGCTCCTGCTCTCACTATAGTACTCAGTTGCAACTCATCGTTCCAGTACGGAAGCGCTTTTTATTAATTCTGCCCATCATAAATCAGAGGGAATTTCTATAGTACTATAGTCATGCTGTTCATTAGATATGGTTTCTGTCAGTATTCCATGGTGTGGGAAACAGTTTCCAATGTGAAGATCGAACATTGAAAAAATATCCCCATCATATTCGATGGAGGATGAAGAACCCAGAACCTCATAGATTCATAAACACGTAAAGATTTCCTGACATCCACACTTTAAATCAGGATCTTTTTTCCGGGATTCATAATCAGATGTGGATCAAATAAGCTCTTTACTTTCCTAAAAAGTGAGTAAAGCTGTGATCCATACAATTGAGGTATGTACTTAGTCCTCAGCCATCCATCACCATGCTCTCCAGTTATCGTCCCTCCAAAAGCAATGACTCTTTTGAATACTTTTTGTGCAAGATCCTCCAAAAGACTAACTTCATTCCTCTCATCGATGCGAATCAAAGGTCTAGTATGCAAGTTGCCGTTTCCCAAGTGGCCGTACATAGTATAATCCAAGTTGTAGTGCGAATATAGTCTTTTCAAAAAGATACAGTACTCGAATAACTGATTTGGATGGACAACAGTGTCTTCTATTAGTCCGACGGGTTTTCTTCCTCCAACAGTGAGTCTCATAGCATTATTGAGGGCATTTTTTCTTGCCTCCCAAATTTTTGTAATACTATTTGGGTCAAAGGCCATTTGCAACACTTCGCTTTTGCCATCCAGTCTTCTCTTGCAGCTCATGAGCTTGGCCTCCACTTTGCAAAGGTTATCGTCTGAGAATTCAATATACAGTAAGCAGCCCGTGTTATCCAAGCTATCTCGCATGGGTTTGAATGTTGAGCTACCAAGGAGCTCTAGAGCAGATGGAAATGACTTCAATATTGCCGGAACTGACTTCATCGATGACTCCAGGTTCTGAAATCCCATTACCAATAAGTTTCGGTAAAGTGGCATATCGAATATTCTTAGTTTAGTTGAGGTAGTGATTCCTAGTGTTCCTTCAGAGGCTGCAAATAGCTTCTGAGGAAAGAATCCATCCTTTGATAATACCGAGTCAAGACGATATCCACAGGAATTCTTGCTAACTTTAGGATATTTTCTCCGTATCAATCCGACGTGCGGTGATACCAAACTTAACATTCTAGAGATTTTCTCGTCCCGGTTGAGGGTCGGTCCGATGACTGAACTACTTCCATCAGGGTATACAATGGAAATTTCCTCTACGTGATCAATAGTGCTTCCATAGGCGAGTGAATGGGGTCCGCTAGCATTGTTTGCAATCATCCCGCCTATGGTGCAATAATTGCTGCTCGCAGGATCAGGTGGAAAGAACTTTCTTTTTTTCCCCAACTCCTTATCAAGTACAGCTTTGACCAGACCTGGTTGTGCAATAACATAATCATCTCCTGTTTCTAGTATCCTATTCATCTTTACAGTAAAGTCCAGAACAATTCCAGATGACAAGGATTGTCCAAGAAGACCCGTGCCGGCACCTCTTGCTGTTATTACGATATTCTTGTTGGTGCAGAATTTGCAGATATTCCTTATATCTTCTGCATCTATTGGCTTTTGAATTAGTTCAGGTTTGATGCTAATGTGGCTTGCATCAACTGAATATATCAGTTTGCTCCAGTCATCGAAGAGAATTTCTCCATTTGAAATGCGCCGTAACTCTTCAGGTATCGTGGACATATTTTCCTCTTCATCTACATGAGAATTTGAGGTCAAAAATGAGGTTTAGGCTAGTATGATTCGTCAAGTTCTTTCCCATATGTCAAAATCATTGACAGTCAAAAGGTAGAAGATTCCCTATAATTGGAAACGGGATCAAATATAAATCGCCATTTCTTCTCAGTCGCATATTTTATCCGGACTCTTTCTGTAACGACAATATCACTATCACAACATTCCTTCCCAAATTCTATGTGGATTTCACTTTGGGCATCAGTCATGTCCAAATAGTTTTGAAACTTACTTATATTCATAGCTTGACATATTCTTCCAGGACCCGAAGTCAAGTTGTGAATGCTTTGGGAATTCCTACGCCTCTTCATCGTACAAACTCCTTCACAGGGCTCAAGGGCCCTGATCAAAACAGCCCCAGCTGTTTGATTATTAGAATGTGCAGAAACATTTAAGCAAAAATGATTCCCATAAATGAAATAAACATATGCCATGCCGACCTCTCCAAACATAGGTCTGTTCCTTACGGTTATACCTCTGTAAGCATGACTTGCTCGGTCTTCAGCCGCACCGTATGCTTCTGTTTCAACTATGATCCCAGAGAGCCGCTCTGGCCGGTTCATACTCCCGTCTTTCAAATTCCGTACAAGTTTCTTGCCAATGAGCTCTTTTGCTACGTCTTGAGTGGGTCGTAGGTAGAATGATCTATCCGGGCAACTCAATGAAGGACATCGGAGTTCCATTTATATTAACAACTCCACTAGTTAATCGGCAAGGGATAGTGTTAAGCATCCTTCCCTGTGTTTCCTGTAATATTTTGTATTCACCGAGTAACTATATCTAACCGAATGAGACCATACTCCGGTATTCTTCATATCTATTTTGGATTTCTCTCTTTGACAGAGAGAGCAGAGCCGATACACCGAAGTCCTGGACTGCAAATGCACCCATTACGTTTCCGTATATTACTGCTTCCTTCATTACTTTTGTATCCTTTTTTTTCTGCTGTGCTATGTGACCCATAAATCCGCCAGCGAACGAATCCCCAGCTCCAGTAGGGTCCACAATGGCATCTAGAGGATACGCCGGGGCAGGAAAAATCATATCTTCAAAAAATAGCAAAGCGCCGTTTTCACCTTTTTTGATAACGGTGAATTCTGGTCCAAGGGACATGATATATTTTGCACATTTGACCAAATTGTATTCTTTACACAGCAGTCTAGCCTCTTCTTGATTTATTATGACTCCATTTACCTGGTTCATCATTTTTGTAACGTCGTCGCGCTTGTAGAGTATCCAGTATTCAATCGTGTCACAGACAATTAGCTTAGGACTGGAGAAATATTCTAAGGCCTTGATATTTTGTAGAGGATCATTATTGGCAAGGTAAACAT
>JALZGI010000335.1 GCA_030861105.1 Thermoproteota archaeon | reverse complement strand
ATAATGAAGTGATTTGCCTAGAATGTAAATGTCACGTAGATCCTTTAGCTGACCTGCAAGCTTTATTGTGCTCTCTTCCGTAGAGAGCACATCTTGTATTGCGGAAGCGATAGCCTGCTTCTTACTTACAATTCCAAGGGAGCCTCCACATAATTTGTCAGTTATTGTATAAACCAATGACAGTTGGCCAGTAAAACTTTTGGTAGCGGCTACCCCTACCTCAGGTCCACAATTAACAGTTAAATAAGAATCACTTAGCCGGGCCAAGGAAGAGGTACTTACGTTGACTATAGAGAGAATCTTCGCGCCTGTTTCCTTTGCATGTTTTACAGAGTTTAGTACGTCAGCTGTCTCCCCGCTCTGAGATATAGCAAGCACTACACTGTCTTTGTCAATGAAGTCGAAAACATATTGGAATTCACTCGAGATGACAGGTTCAGTGCGAATCTTTGCCAGTTTGGCAAAGATGTACTTTGCAACTAGAGCCGAATGATAGCTCGTCCCGCTTCCAGTAATATAGATATTCTTAGCGCCTAGTAATATATTGCAGAAGCTGACAACGTCTTCTTTATTTTGATTCATCGCATTCAAAACCGTCTTCGTCTGCTCATGAATTTCCTTCAGTGTGTGGTGAGCATAAGCCCCCTTGTCTGCAGCACCAAGCTCCCAAGCTACCTGCGTAACCTGACGACTCACTACGTCCCCGTTCGAGTCATACAACTGGAGGCCCTCCGATGTAACGAGAGCTATATCTCTATTATCTAGAAAGATAGCTTTGTCGGTATATTGTAGAAATCCAAGCACGTCGCTAGAGATAAAATATCCATCGCTTGACAAACCAACAATGAGCGGCTCGTCATACCTGCTACCACATATTGTTCCGTCACCGAAAATGGCAACAAACGCATATGCTCCCCTTAGTTTGCTGCAAACCGCCACGATTGCTTTAATCTTATCGTGACATGCAAGAGATTCCTCAAGCATGTGGGCGATTACTTCGCTGTCCGTTTCGCTCTTAAATGAATGCCCCCTAGCTATTAGGTCTCTTTTTAGTTCTCTGTAGTTCTCGATTATGCCGTTGTGAACGACGGCGACTGCGGAAGTGCATGCCTCGTGGGGGTGGGCATTTGCATGGGTAATTCCACCGTGTGTCGCCCAGCGAGTATGGCCTATACCTATTTGTCCTGGCATCTTTCGGAACCCTAGCGCTCTGCTAACCTCCTCAACCTTTCCGACTCCCTTGCTAACCAAAATATTGCCATTGTCAATCGTAGCAATTCCTACGCTATCGTAACCACGATATTCCATCCTTCGCAAACTTTCAACAATCAAAGGGGCCGCATAGGAACCACCTTTGTACCCGATTATTGAGCACACAGCGGTTATATCCGCTGTTCCATCTTAAAAGATTTATCGAAGAGTTAACCAATCCCCTTGGAACGACTGCTAGTCCAATTCTCAATTAATACCACTCTACTGGCTAGACATTTGCAAGAAGCCGACCAACCGATTTAGCAGAATAATGATTAATTGTGGTATACCAACATAGGTAGACCGACATCGAAAGTCACTTCGTTGGGAGAACCTCGAGTATAACTATTCAGATTCAAACCACGCGCACATCCGCACATAATAGACTATATGAGGACAGCAACTTGATGGCTAGAAATCTGGCTGTTGATTCCCAACGCTCTTCCTTTCTTTTCTTTTCTTTGAACGGGCAGGCTTAAATCAGCAGCCGCGCTCAACCAGATTCAGACGAAGGTTCGGGTCTCAAATATCCACTTCTGACAGAAATTTGGGGCTCCTCATTCGTCTTAACTATATATCCAGGCAAATTGACTGTTCGATTGCCAATAGTTACATGACAGTGAGACACGATCTGCCTAGCATGAATGGGCGACTTGGAACCAATCTTTCTCATAACTATTGTCTGCAATCTTCTTTCAAGTATATCTTCAATCTTTAGATTCAGTACATCGTCAAGTGTCGCGGATTCTCTGACTAAACCTATCCTGTTAAGAAAGTTCAACAGCTTAATCTCCCTGTCTCGCCGAAGCTCCGTTGGTACGGCAAGTAAGGCTCGTGCCTGGTTTCTTATCCGAGCAATTTCTGACTCTGCCTTCCAAAGTTCCCGTTTGTTTCTTAATCCATATGCCCCCAGAGTATACAGCTCAGAGTTAAGTTGGTCTTTTGTCCAAATCCTACGGGGCCTATGAAAAGTCTTTTTCGGTTTCCGCGGGTCCCCCATTAATATTCACTCTACTTAATGGAGGAAGCTGGCGGATTCTCGGCTGACGTGGGCGGGGCTGGCCCCTGGGATAATTGTTGGGCCGTAGTCTGCGGTACTTGAGCTGTCGGAAGAGTTTTTCCTGTTTTCTTGACTCCAACTGCTCCGCCACGCCTCCCAGTTGTCCTCGTACATTGACCTCTGACCCTCAGTCCAAACATGTGGCGGTATCCTCTCCAGCTCATGACTGATTTTTCTCGCTCAATATCGCTTGATATAGTGAAGTCCAAGTCGGACGTAATAAGATGATTATCCCCTCCAGTATCCATATCCTTTTGTCGATTAAGATACCAAGCAGGGATCCCTGCTCGAGAAGGATTTTTAATGATTGTCTCAATTTCTGCTATCTCTTTGTCGGTCATAAAACCAACCCTTAAACCCGGATTGATATTCATAGACTGAAGTATAACCTGTGCGAGGTTAAAGCCTATTCCTCTAATTTCGCTAAGAGCAACAACAATTTTTTTGCCACCGTCTATGTCCTTGCCCGCAATTCTAAGAATGTGCTTGTATTCGGCTACTGACAATTACATTTATGGCATTAACTTCGCCCATAAAAACTATTCTTGATACAATATCTATTGTTCTGTTTCACATCTAGATGGATAATCAACCTAAAGAGCCTGTCTCACAAACATTGTTTGCTTTCAGTGCATGTTCAGATTTTTCCTAGACATACCTTTATGCAATCCTTAAATTCTTGAAATCCTGCAGGATCTTATACCCTATGGCAATACAGGCTATTGAGCAACTGGTTAACCGCTCTTACGACTCATTCCCAACATACAGGCAGATGATGCCAGGAGTTCCTGAGGACTATAGGGACATCAAAACACTAGAGCAATTACTGGAGATTAATTATAAGCTTGCTCCAGTTGAGGAACAATTGCGAGGAAATCTTATAATGAAGATGAAAGCAGGGCGAGAGATATACAAGGGTATTATCGGTTACAATGGGAGTGTAATTCCATCAGTTAACAGAGCTATTCTCTCTGGACATGAAATTCTCTTTGTAGGACAAATTGGACAAGCCAAGACAAAGCTGGCCGAGTCTATTGCTATTCATCTCCTCTCCCCAATCCCTATTGTTAGGGGATCTCTTACCAATGATATTCCAACTTCAATACCACGACAGGAAATGATTAACCTTTTGGGCGACAGAAATCCCGAGAGAACATATCCCGAATTTGTTGTTTCTCCGGAATGTGAGCGAATTATTAGAGATAATAAATTGGAGACAAGAATAGAGTGGAAGGAAGGACAAGAAAGATACCGTTACATATTGGCCACCCCGGATATAACCGTGAAGGACCTTGTGGGACAGATCGATGCGATCAAGATTGCCAAAAGAGGGGTCGAACTTTATAACATCGAATCGTATTCACCCGGCCAGTTATTGCAGGCAAGATACGGCGTTGTATGCATCGACGAGCTCCCAGTTCTCGATTCTCGAAAGCAGGTTGCACTGTTAAGTGTTCTTCAGGAAGGAAAGTTCACAACTGGATCGTATCCAGTTATCTTCAGACCTAACGTTAAGTTATTAGCCACCGCAAATCCTGTAGACTATACACATTCAGGTAAGATTATAGAACCTCTTTTTGATAGGCTTCGAAGCCACATCGATACCCATTATCCTACTAGCACCATTGACGAAATGCTCATCATACTTCAAGAAGCGAGCATTAGCAAAGATAGAACCATTTTCCTGCCTGTCTTCATCCTAAAGGCAATCGCAAGGATAGCGCAATTGTCAAGAGAGCATCCTGAAATCGACCATACAAAGGGGGTTAGCGTGAGAATGTCAATTCATTCAATTGAAGTCTTGGCTTCTGAGGCAGAGAGAATAAGGTCCGCCCAAAGTAGTCTCATTTCTGTTCCTCGGTTCTCCGATTTTTATTGTATCTATCAAACCTGCAAATTTCAATTGTCTGAGATAGATGACACTCGCCAGAGCAGGGCTATTATTCTTAACTCTATTATCGAGGGTGCCATAAAAGATGTATCAACTGATTACATGCAAGATCTTTCACCTGATCAGCTTATAAAAATCAAACAAGATTTTGAGGACAATAAACTATTTATCGCTTCTCAGCAAAATCCTGGCCTCTCACGGAAAAATGGTGTAGATTATGTCTCCCAACTTGAGAAATTTCCAAACTTAAATGATTTAGTTACCCGAACAGTTAACAAAATCAAGGGAGAACATCTGACCCTTGTTGGGCTTGCAGCTGGTTTAGAAATAGACGTTAGAATGATAGAACTGATTAATAATATGGATGGCGAGTTTACGGCCTCAGTAACTGAACTAGTCCTTGAGGGTCTCAGATGGACTAATCCGCCACTTCTGGACAAGGTGGGAAACAAGTACAGTGCACGACCTGAGTGATACCAAAAAGGAATACAATTCGTCACCCGAGATTAGGTATTTCTTGGCTGGCGAGAGTGAGAAAAGATCATCTTCTAAGAGCAGCCAAGGCGAGGGGAGTATAAAGAAAAAAGAAACTCTTGATGCGTTACTCAGAAAAATAGGTAGAGAGGTCCTACGTGAGCGAACACCAGATCTACAAGAACTTGCGCAAATTATTGACTCTTGGTTGCCTACGGAAGATTTATCGAACAAAGAAAACACGCAATCGAGTCAATCCCAAATGCCTGATAATTCTTTAGTATCAGAAGAAAATGAAACGTCGAATGGTGAGTCTATAATCAGCAAGTTGATTGAAAGAGGATATCTTAGGAACTCATACAAATGGCTCACGCATAGGGGATTCTCTTCTATAGGACAGAAGATATTGGTAGACATTATGAATCCTTTAACCTCTGGAGACATAGGGTTGCACGAAACATTGGTACAAGGGGAGGGTTCATTACTACAAGACTCCAGCAGGAGATTTGAGATCGGAAATGACTTGAAAATGATGAATGCCCCCAAATCACTCTTGAATGCCCTCCAAAGAAGTACCAAACAATATGGACGAGTCAGATTCCCCCTGCAACTAAATATCGAAGACATTGAGGAGTTTGAAACAAGTCAGGATGTTAAAGTCTCCTTGGTGTACTGCATTGATCTTAGCTCTACCATGCGCTATTCATCAATGTTTGGGGACCTAAGCAGAATTGAGGCAGCAAAAAAAGCTCTCTGGGGTCTTTTTGTTTTTAACAAGAAATACTTTCCGTCAGATTCTATATCTGTTATAGGATTTGGCGCACTGGCAACGCAGGTTTATCCGATTGACATACCTTATCTTAAGACTTTTGAGCCTGGCGGAGATTTTATGCACTACACTAATTACCAGGCTGCCTTCCGGCTTGCCTCCAAAATTTTGACAAGAGAGGGTTACTCAAACAAACGCATTGTTCTTATTACCGATGGTCATCCGAGTGCATGCTTCATTGATCAACAAAAGGACAAGGAAGATTTGCTTTCTCAAAAGCCGTATTCTCATTTTTACAGTCCTGACCTTGATACTCTTCGCAAATTGACGGAAATTCAGAATTTACATCTAGATTTTCATCCCGGAAAACTTGTATACCTATGTTATCGCTACAAGCAGGTTGATGGTTATATTGCTCAGAGAACAATAGCCGAAGCTAGGAAATGCATACGGAGAGGGATACAGATTGATACTATAATGATTAGTGAAGACGATTCTTTGCTGGACTTTGTAAACCAGATGGAAAAAGTCGTAAAAGGTAAGTCATATTATATCAATCCCTCCAATATCGACAAGGCTCTACTTACTGATTACATTAGAAATAGAAGGGAGATTATGACATAACGGAGAACCAACGCCTAGAGCGTGTGAGTATTGGTTTTTATTGAAAACGTCCTGATCTGATGATTTGTGATATGATGGAGACATACCTCGACTGGAACAATTCTTTGGATATTTTAAGAAAAGCATATAATGCAGGGCTTTTCAGCATTATTATAGGACCGAAAGGAACGGGTAAAACCACATTAGTACGCCAGTTCGCTTCGATTATGAATAAGGACTTACAATCTGTTAACTTTAGCCTACGGACGAGGGAGTCTCATCTAATAGGAACCAAAACACTCACCAGGGGAGAAATCAATTTTGTTGAAGGAATTTTAATAAAGTCCATGCGTGACGGAGGTCTCCTGTATCTTGACGAACTTAATGCTGCGGAGGCTGATGTTTTGCTCAGACTAGACGAAGCGCTAGATGATAGAAGGCAGGTAGTCCTCAAGGAAGCCGACGGCCAAACTATTACAGCCAGGGAGGACTGGTCTGTGATTGCAACCATAAATCCCCTGTCTCACATAGGAACAAAGGAGCTCCCTCCCCAACTACTTAGCAGATTTCCTATTCGGATCAGGCTTGAGTACCCTCCCGAAGATATTGAGCTTCAGATCATACGCAGACATGTTCCAAGCATCCAAGACTCGATGTTGGACAACGTAAAGCTAGGTATCCGGTTGGCTAGAAGCCTGAGGGAGGCCGCGGCCGTGGAGGAGCTGTATTACAGCCCTAGCCTAAGGGAAACAATAGCCTACACTAAGCTCTTGAACACAGAAATCCAAGCCAAGCGAGCAGCCGAAATAGTTTTTGCAAACGCCTATGATCAATGGGGTGAGGTCGAATTCCGCAAAGTCATGGATTTGATTATATCGATTTTTGGTGATTGAGATTTTTGTCTATCGAGTCCTCATTGCTGCTCCGCAATGACGTTCTGCTTGATATCGCCGGTTTTTTGGCTAGAAGATGGACTGGTAATATGCATGTACGGGTACTTATAACAGATCAAAAAATGCCGTCTACCAAGCCCGATAGAAAGCAGATTTACCTTCCCAGTCCAGAAATATTCTCTGGGACTGAATTCCAAAGATACAGGCAGTGGCGGACAATGCTATGGTATGAATCGATGAGGTTGATCTATTGCTCCAAGGTTTTGAGTTATGATCACGTCTTCGGGTTCCTGCTAAACACACTTGAAACCAAGCGATCAGAAATTCTTGGCCTCCGTCTGTGGAATGGTATGAAAAAAGAAGTTGTATTTTATGAAGGAATTTCTTGGTTCTCACGTCCTCTTTTAAACTCGCTTTACGGAAAGCAAAAGGTTGCCGAGGCTTTTTCCCAATACTTCTTAAGCGGTTCGCTGAAGGGCGAACTATTTGGCAACGACTTTGCCAAGGTGAAACGGGCAGAAGATTTTGCTATGAACATCTTAAATGAAGCGATTACGAAGAACCAGGGAACAGGATTTATAGAGCGTCGCATACCTGAAATTCTCAAGATTTTGGAGCTAAATGGGTTGGTTTCCCTTCCTATTATCGCACCGTCAAGCAAAGTCGGCTTTGGAAGATCTATTGACAAGAAAAACCTGCTTGCTGAGATTGAAAAATTTATGAAATTAAGGAATTTAGAGCGTGACCAAGAGACCAAAAGTTCAAAAGAGATTCTCGAGGGACACGAAGTAGTGGAGGAATACAGGGTTCTTGTCGAGGAAAGCAGGCGTAGTGAGAGCAGGGGCAAGGAGGGACTGGAAAATCCTGGCCTAAGTGTCCCAGAAGATACGAATTTTGATGAAAGTAAGATTTACGACCAGGACTTGATACAAAAAACGAAGGCAAAGTTCAAGCAATGGAAGACGGGATGGATTGAAAGGCACGAAGAAAATGGTGAGGAACTTGATGCTGAAACCTTCTTAGAAAGGTTGCCAAAAACCTTCATAGCTGATTTCAAGCTATCGTTTAGAACTAAGGTCGCTGTTATTTTAGACCATTCAAGCAGCATTGAAGAATACGAACAAGACTACAAGCGTGCAACTGTAGCTCTATGTGAAGCATTGCAGTTCTTGAGAATACAGTTTGGGGTTTATGCCTTTAGTACCGAGTCCGGACAAGTCAAATGCTGGATAATCAAGCCCCCAGGCACACCATGGACAAGAACACATGCACGACGACTCGCACAGGTCAAGGCTTTGGGTGGCACTCCTCTAGCCGAGATCTATTCTTTATTAGAACCCGTTATCAGATCATTCAGACCTGACATTATTGCTACACTCACCGATGGCGAGCCCTCTGATAACGATGCCGTAAGGCATATGGTATTATTATATCGTAGGATGGGAATTAGAATGGTTGCTCTGGGGCTCGGAAGATCGCTAAACGAGGCAGTCAAGATAAGTCAGAATTTGCAGTTTCTAGAATACGAAAGAAGCGTAGCCGTAAGTGACCTTGCGGCGATTCCAAAGAAGGTATTAGCGTTAATGCAAATTTAAAAAACCAGGTCGGGATTAATTTCCTTCACCTTGTCCCAATCAGAAAGAAAGCTGCCTAGGCCTTTTTCTGTAAGGGGATGCATAAACATCTTTTGCAATATTTCAGGTGGAAGAGTCACGATATCTGCGCCGCACTTTCCCGCTTCAATTACGTGTATGGGATGCCGAATGCTGGCAACTAATACTTCAGTTTCAAATTTGTAATTAGCAAATATATGAGTTATCTCTTTAACGATATTGATTCCATCCTGTCCATTATCATCGAGTCTGCCAATAAATGGGCTAACGTATGATGCTCCTGCCTTCGCAGCTAATATTGCTTGATTGCTCGAAAAAATCAGCGTCACGTTGGTTTGTATTCCCTCTTGGTTTAATCTCCTAACAGCCTTTAATCCCGATGGAATCATTGGAATTTTCACAACAACATTCTCACCGTACTTTTTCAGCCTATGAGCTTCCTCAATCATTATTTCATAGTCTGTACTGATTACTTCCAGATTTACTGGACCCTTAATTATACTGACTATCTCATTCATGATTCTCCTTGGATCTCCCTTCTCCTTTGACAGAAGAGATGGATTTGTTGTCACACCATCTAGGATTCCCATATCGTTGTACATCTTTATACTTTCCAAGTTCGCGCTATCGAGAAAAATCTTCATCTTGACAGAGTCCTCCTCGACTCAATTACTGCCCTGGCTATATCCGAGGGGGTTAACCCATATTTAACCAACAAATCCTCAATTTCATCGTCTCTTGCAGACTCTCCGAAAGTATCCTGCACTCCAACTCTCTTAACCGTTGCGGGACATCTCTCGCAACACGATTCGGCTACAGCACTTCCTAACCCTCCGACAACATTATGCTCCTCAGCGGTAACTATAACACCGGTTTTCTTCGCGGCATCAAGGACAAGCTCGTTGTCCATAGGTTTTAAGCAGAACATATCTAGTACGCGACATGATATTCCTTCCTGTTTTTTCAGGAGCCTGGCGGCCTCAAGTGACCTTTGAACCATTAAGCCGCAAGCAATTATGGTGGCATCATTTCCCTCTGATAAAACGTTCGCCTTGCCCAAAGTAAACTCCGCACTGTCAGAGTATAATACCTCGCTAGACGGACGAGCCAACCTCATATAAAATGGTCCGGGAGAGCTAGCAATTAACTTGGTAAGCTGCTTCGCAGCAATGGCGTCTCCTGGAGCAAGAACCTTTATGTTAGGGATTGACCTCATGACAGAAAAGTCCTCGTTTTGTTGGTGAGATGCTCCATCGGCTCCCACAGTCAAACCAGCATGCGACACAACTAGCTTTACATTCAAATTAGGATAGCAAATGGCGTTGCGAATCTGGTCTAGACACCTGCCTGGTAGAAACGCTGCATATGTACTGGCAAACACAATTTTACCCGCGATAGCAAGTCCGGCCGCAACTGACACTAAATTTGCCTCCGCAATTCCCAAATTAAACAGCCTGTCAGGGTATCTGTCACCGAATTTCTTTGTTTTCAATGACTCAGTGGTATCGGCACCAACACAAACCAAATTCAGATATTCCTTGCCCAGTTCTACCAGAGCTTCTCCGTACGCTCCCCTCATGTCGGCCATCTTTCTAAGGTTACTCAGTTGCATGTAGTTCCTCCTCTATTCCTAATTCATTTGCAAGTGGAATTAATATATGTCTCCGTGCCCTTATCCAGTCTTGTCTTATCCCCAGGGATGTAGACTTATCGAGCAATTTCCTCTCCAACGCGACGTTGGCCTTGTGCTTTAACTGTATTATCGCGCCGTGTATATCAGAGGTACCGTAAACAGCGCTCCCTGCTACCATTATCTTGGCGCCAGCATCGTAGACTTCCTGTAGTCTCCTGGAATCTATACCCCCGTCGGCTTCAATGTACCCTTTGAAACCGTGCCCGCGCAATTTAGTGTTTAATAAAGCCATCTTTTCTAACACTTCGGGCAAGAATTGCTGTCCTGAAAAGCCAGGGTTTACAGACATTACTATAAGGACATCTATTTTTTCCAAGTGAGAAAAGACCCAAGGAGGCAAGTCGGTGGGTGGATTAATCGCGATGCCTGGGCTTATGCCGCTTTGCAATAGCTTTTCTGTTATCGTTGAGAACTCTTCTTCTGTACAGGTCTCAGCGTGTACTGTGATGATGTCGCACCTGGCATCTATAAAGCTATCAATAAGTCTTACGGGTTTTTCGATCATAAGATGTGCGTCAAACGGTAGGCTTGTGATGTGCCTCAACCTCTTAATAGTATCGGCCCCCATTGTAGTGTTATTGACGAATCTTCCGTCCATAATGTCAAGGTGTATCATGTCCGCTCCTCCTCGCTCAGCCTTTCTTATTTTGTCCTCGTAGTTCTCTGGCTCGCCCGCTATAATAGAAGGAGCTATCAAACATTCATTTTCAAGCTCTTCAAGCAGTACTGGAGTATGTTTCCTCGGTGGGGCCTTACCGTGCCACTGTGGGTTATTAGTCATGTGCTTGATTCCATTTCCTTTGATTGTGTTTGCTATAATTATTGACGGCCTATCCTTTACACGCTTCGTCTTGTAAAGCGTGTCTATTATCTCCTCTATATTATGTCCCTTAACCTCCTCTGTGTTCCAGTTGAATGCAGCCCATTTATCCCTGACAGGATCCATAGGCATTATATCTTCCGTGAAACCGTCTTGCTGTATGCGATTTCTATCTAGAATCACTGTTATGTTATCGAGCTTGAATTTGGAGGCGGCCATTGCTGCTTCCCAAATCTGCCCCTCGTTGGACTCCCCATCTCCTATTAGAACGTAAACGTGGTTTGCCTTTCTATCCAATTTGTTTGCTAACGCAATACCAACAGCAACTGACAGCCCTATTCCTTCCGAGCCCCCAGAATACTCAATTCCTGGCACACTTTGGTCCTGTTGATAGGCACTATACCTAACTGGGTGTCCCTGAAGTCGGGATCCAAGTTTTCGCAAAGACCTCATCTCCTCAGATGGGAAGTAGCCAGCTAGAGATAATGTAGCATAATAACCTGGAGCAGAGTGAGCCTTGGAGTTAACGAAGTAGTCTCTGTTTTCCCATCCTGGATTTCGAGGATCATGATTCATCACTCTGAAATAGAGAGAACCCATTATCTCTGCAGCCGAAAACGACGCACCAGGATGCCCCGAACCAGCCTCTGCTATTCCCATAATAGCCAGCATTCGTATGTCTCTGATCTTGGACTTTAAATTTAAATAGCGCATCCTGAGACTCATATCAAAGCCCTTACACCAACGTAAAAACAATTAAGCGTCACACGGCTCATTATAACGGAATTGCATAGCACCCAACTTAAAAAGATATATCCTCGCCGATCGTTCCTAAACGTATGTTGGCATGCGAGAAGAATGAAGGAAGTTATGATATTTTCTCATAATGTAAAATAACCTGTATCTCCTATGAGTCGCATGGTTGAAATAGTCATCGAAAAGCCGAATCTTAAGGACATGTCAACTCCTCTTTTGGTGATGGGCATCTCTGAAAGTAAAGAATATGAAAGTTATTCCCAGCACTTGAGTACTAAAACTATGGATTATCTTAAAGAAACTCTTACAGGAAGATTATTCTTGGGAAAAATAGGAACAAGTTTGTTGTTACCACTCGTTGGTAATCATAAGATTGGAAAGATACTCCTGGTAGGCCTAGGTGATCCAGGCAAGGTTACTAGAGAGACTGTCAGGGTAGCTGCCGGAAAAACCGCCCTAAAGTCAAGAGAGATGAACGAGCCAAATTTTTCTATTTTCCCATTTATAGAAGATGAGAAGTGTATTGAGGCTATGGCTGAAGGGATTTTTCTGTCACTGTATAAGTTTGTTAGGTATAAGGCCCGGAGATCCCAGCTAGAGGAGACCGATATAGAGAGAGTTAAGATTCTTGTTCAAGACAAAAATATCCCGGCGATCAAGGAAATAATACAAAGAACAAAGGCCATCAGCGGAGCAGTTAATTTTGCTAGGGACTTAGGAAATCTTCCTCCCAATGATTGCTCACCGAGCCAGCTGATATCGCAGTCACAGGTGATGGCAGATCAATACCGGATCCGAACCACAATCCTCGACCGGTACGAAATGGAATCCATCGGACTGAACGGTATCGTCTCAGTGGGAAAAGGAAGCAATAACCCCCCTAAAATGATCGTTCTCGAGTATGACGGCTCTTCTAATAAAGAAAGGCCTTATGTTCTAATAGGAAAAGCAGTTACGTTTGATACTGGTGGAATCTCGTTAAAGCCAAGTGACAAGATGGATGAAATGAAGTTTGATAAATGCGGAGGATGCAACGTTATCGCTATGCTGAGAGCTGTTGCCGAGCTCAGGTTACCTATTAGAGTGATAGGTATTGTTCCTTGTGTAGAGAATATGCCATCCAGTAGCTCTTACCGACCTGGAGACATAATAAGGATGTTTAATGATAAGACCGTAGAAGTTCTCAATACTGATGCTGAGGGTAGGATTATTCTTGCTGACGCTATAGCATATGGAATTAAACTATTCAATCCTAGATTGGTAATTGACTTTGCGACGTTGACGGGAGCAAGCATTATTGCACTAGGTGCAAATGTTGCGGCTATGATTGGAACCGACGACAGGCTTAAGAATAGTCTTCGGAGACTTTTTGAGGAGACAGGCGAGAAGACTTGGGAGTTGCCACTCTGGGACGAGCATCACGAACAAATCAAAAGTCACTTTGCGGACATCAAAAATATAGGTGGTAGGCCAGCTGGAGCCATAACGGCTGCAGCCTTCTTATCAAACTTCACTGGTACGACTCCCTGGGTTCATCTCGATATAGCAGGAACGGCGTGGACCCAGGAAGGAACCTTCGAGAAGAGCTATAATCCCAAGGGAGCCACCGGGTTTGGGGTACGGGCGATAGCAAAGTTCTTCCTAGAAGAATCAACAAGGAAATCATATTCTTGATCTAGCCTCCTCAACGTGTACGAGAACGCCAGCACTGCCGTCTCCCAACCGCTCACGCAGGTCAGTACCCAGCAGCGATAGCAGGTTTGACTTCCGGGTTCGGAATGGGTCCGGGTCGCGCCCTGCCTCTATGACCGGCTACTACCTTTACCGCAGAGGGGCATTTTTAGTTTTTATATGGTTGCACAAAACGTATGCAAATTGACTCCCGTATATATTTTAAAGAACAGACGTGACAGGTAGAATTCATGATCGATCAAATCACACAATCTATTTAACCTCTTACTGTTGAGACTAGTTAGAATTTGTTTCAGAGTCCAGAGAATACTCACAGGGTCGCGGTTCTCGACGAAGATCTATGCCAACCGCGTAAATGTGGCTTAGAATGCATAACGTATTGCCCGGTAAACAAGACCGGCGGAGAGTGTATTGTTCAAAGAGAGGGTGACGGGAAAGCACTGATCTCTGAAGACCTATGCACTGGCTGCGGTATATGTGTAAAGAAGTGTCCTTTCGACGCTATTGTCATTGTTAATCTTGCCAAAGAACTTGGAACTGATAAGATCCATCAGTATGGTGTAAACTCCTTTAGGCTTTATAGATTACCTTCGCCAAAAAAAGGCTCGGTGGTTGGGTTGCTGGGGAAGAACGGTATGGGCAAGTCAACGATAGTCAACATCTTGTCTGGGAACCTTAAGCCGAATTTTGGAAATTGGGACAGAGCGCTCTCGGCCGAGGAGATTATCAGTCGATTTCAAGGGAGCGAAATAAAATCGCATTTCGAAAAGGTGTTGAGTGGGTCTGTTCGTTCCTCCATAAAACCACAAATGGTATCTTTGATACCAAAGATCTTTAAGGGATCAGCCAGAGAGCTTGTCAACAAATACGATGAACGCGGGGATTCAGAGAGAATCGTATCTCAACTAGGCTTGAATAACGCTATGGACAGAAACCTCGATGAACTCAGCGGCGGCGAACTGCAGCGATTCGCTGTGGCTGTGGCAGCCTTAAAGGACGCTGATTATTATTTCTTTGACGAGCCTTCATCGTATAATGATATCTATCAGAGACTTGCCGTCGCAAGAGTTGTACGCGATCTTGCTAAGGCTGGACGGAGCGTTATGGTTGTTGAACATGACATGAGTCTTTTGGATTATCTGTCCGACCATATTCACATTCTGTATGGCGAGCCCGGTGCCTATGGGATCGTTTCATCCCTTCAAGGTACAAAGATTGGGATTAACAATTTTCTAGAAGGTTTTATTC